>NZ_JAKKCR010000010.1:0-237172 GCF_021728015.1 Vibrio sp. G-C-1
ATCTTCAATGGTCTCGTGTGCCATTGCTAATTCTTGTTCAAGCATAAAAAAATCCCCATCAACGTTGTTGATGGGGATTATCTGCTAACTGCAAGATCGTTCAAGTCTTCTTAAACGATCGGCATTAGTCCTTGTGACGGCATTTTTATTCCATTCAACTTACCTAAATCGTTCATTTGTCAGAAGCTAACTCGCAGACGCCCACCTATTAGCTTACTTGGATGTACATACTTAACACTCACTACAAATTCAGCTTATATAAACTCGTTAATATCTGTCGAATCAATGATGCATTAATATTTCATCAAAACAGCATGTTAATTTTTTAAAACCAACACTATTAGCTGAAGAGGCAAATAGAGCTCTGTATTACCCATTTAATGCCTCAAGTTCAATTTCTACCCTGATCTATCATCGTTAACCCATTCTCTAGCATTTGAAACATCCGCAGCCTGTAAATTCGACTTTGAAAATAGAGAAGCATTGGTGCATATTGATACCAATTCATCTTCTGGTTTAATCACACCAAAAACCAACCTTAGACACTCTTAGACACTCTTAGACACTCTTAGACACTATCCCTAGATTGGTTAACCCTGTCTTACGAATACAGGTCTATGAGCGAATGAAAGACTATACGTTAGATATTAGATTAGGGGGATTGGAAAGAGGATGTTGAAAGCAGAAGTCAAGGTCAGCCACCAGCTTTTAATCTATATGTTTATCTTTAATAACTGATGGTTTCTGCCTAAACAACAGGCACAAAAAAGCCTCCGAACTCTGAGAGTTGGAGGCTTGGGTTTATAGGGTTAGATTACTTTTGGTATTGATCGTGCGATACATCTAGCTGGTAGAAAGTCGCTTGTGAGTAATCGTCTAGGTCGCCGCTGATGTTTTGGTTGTAAACACCGGCCTTGAAGTACATGTACTTGCCGCCTGCGTCGTAGCCGCTGTTGCTCATATCAACCACTTGTACAACATCGTCTTTGCCTTCACGCATTAGCGTTACAGTCATCGTGTTGCCTTTAACGTCAATACGGTAGCTGAACACTTCGCCAAGCGCGATACCATCGTCACCCACTTCAGCCGTCATGTCGCCCACTAGAGGGTAGAAGTCCTCTTTAGTTGCGTCTTGGCTTTCATGTGCGAAGTAAACAGCACCCGTTTCTTGGTTTGGCAGTTTACGGTAGTACAAACGAATTGGTTCATCGTTTTGATCGTGAATCTGACCAATGATAAAGCGACCTACTTCATTCGCATTACCCGTCGTTGTTGCATGGTCGATTTTCAACGTCGCTTCTAGAACGCCGTCAATACCCGCTGCCGACTCTAAGTCAGATTCAGGAGCACTTGAGAATACCCAGTTATTCTTGTTAACACCTTTAGTGCTAATAGACTGATCACCACGACGCATCATTTCACGAAGCTCTGTACGCGCGTACTTAGTGTTTTTAGATGTACGTACACCTTTCACGTAAGCTTTGAATACTAGGCCGCCGTCATCAGCTGTGTAGAAGATTTCAGGGTGTTGGTAACCGTTTGCAAGATTCCACTCAGAAACGTCATCAGGTTTGCCATTTTTGTCATGGTCAAATGGTTGAGATAGGTACCAATGCGTCATGTCAAAGTTTTCGCTCGGTGCGTTACCAGCAACTGGTGTCGCTGGCAGGCCTGTAGGAACTGGCAGTGCACTGCGTGTGTCGCATTCAACGGTCGTCTCACAAGGGTAAACCGCTGCTACACCGAAGTTACCAGAGCGTAGATCTTTGCGCGCATCTTTACGTGCTTTTTCTGCCGCTTTCATTTCAGCAATAATCACGGCTTCTGCTGCTACCACGTCTGAAGTGATGATATGGCTAGCAGGACATGCGTTGATGCTACAGTTAACCGCCGCTAATCCAGTCACACTGTTCCAACCGTTTTTGGTGTTACCGTGACCAACGTATCTTACGAAGCGTGCTTGCACTGCTGGCTCAAATTGGAAACGCTCTAGGCCGATCGCTTTACCTGAGCTTAGTTGGTTTTCTAGTACCGTTGTCCAGCTTTCGCCATCAACACTCACTTGGATATCAAATTTAGATTGGCGCTGATTACCTTTACTGAAAGATGCCTGAACCGCGTCAAACTCTTGTACTGAACCATAGTCTAGCGTTGCCCACTCGCCGTCACCCGCAGATGACCAACGTGTAGTTAGGTCTTGGTCAACGAGACGATCAGGTCCGTTACCATCATGGCTACTAGCGGAAACAGCAACTGGCGTCAGAAGCGCTTCACCAGTTTCTTTGTTATTTGGAAAATCAGCAGTAGGCGTGCTCGTGCTCGCACAACCAACCGCAAGTAGAATAGAAGAAGCGAGTAAAGTTTTTAGAGTAATTTGTTTCATATTTAATCCATTATTATAATACAAAGACAGCGTTCGTAAGTGAAAGCTAAATCAGCAAACACGAGCTATAAGGCGATACACCTATCAGTATTTGCGATAACACGAAAATATTACGTAATCTTATAATACAAATAAAACACTTCGTTGGATAAATGAGACTAGGAACACTTTCCGATTTTTCCATACTTTAACTGGATCACATTTCCTATTGATAAAAGACGATATATGAAAATTTCGAATGCAAAATGGGCTATCAAGAGCAAAGAAACAGAGCTGTAATAATAAGTGTTTGTATCAATCTATGCAGAACATTTGTCCTTCCAAACACATCACTGTAAGTGTCCAAAAACAAAAAAGACCACATTGTAGGTATCAATATGGTCTTCTTCATTACCGACATGGCTAATCAAACATCAGAGAACTCAGTTATGCTCTGCTCTTAGAGAACTAAAGCTCACATCAAACACTTCACCCGCATAGTCGCTATCAGGCTTAAATTGTGGGTAGATGCCCGCTTTAAAATAGAAAGCGATGTCTGTCGATGTCCAATCTGACGTCAACGAGACCGTGTCCCCATTTTTATCTGAGTAATCCTTTCCCCACGGGATTAGGTGAGAGACTGTATTAGTTCCATCTAAATCATGAGTCGCCAAATAGACACCGTCTTGATTGGCGCGAATCGTATACCGCCACTCTTCGTTAGCTGAGTATGTGCCTAATTCGACACTGAACGGGTCACAATGGTTACAATCTTGGTTGTTGCGTTCAAAATCGGAGTTCAGTATCACTCTTACTGGCTTACTCTCTCCTTCCCATAACAACTTCACCAATGCTTGATTGATCTTCCAACCATGGACTTGTCCAAGTACCACTTTTGGATCTTGATTGTTGATGTTCGGGTAATCTTCAACTCGCAAAGTTGCGGTGAGCTGATGGTTAGTTTTATTGGTTCTTGTATCGTCCAAATACCAACTTGTATCTTCATCGCTGGTGCTACAATCCGGTTGAGCACTGCTTTGATACAACTCCCTGAGCTCAGAGCGAATATAGCTAGAGTTTTGTGTGCTAGTGCCATAACCCATATCTGCTCTAAAGTGCATTCTTCCTTCATCGGTATTGAAATAAGAAAGGTCAATATCGCTATGATAGACATCGCTATCATTAGCGAGAAGGTCTTTACTCGATTCACAGCGCTCAGGTTCTAGTTCAGCCGCACTGTCACCCCCACTTCCATACCAAGTGTCTTTACTCGCAGGAATCGTCAACTTCCAATCATTAGTATCCCAATCGTTTGAGCCGTTGACCTGTGTGGTCGTGTATCGCAGTGCCTGAAAGTGAGCCGTGGCTTCACCATTTTCAAATTGATTATAGATACCCGCTTTAAAGTAACTCAGTAGGTGCTGCCAGTAGGTGATGTCTTCGTCGACTTTAACTTCATCGTTCACTTTGATCGAAAGGGTGTTTTCATAAACAGAAAGATCAAACTTAGTGAAGCTATCAAGATCCGCCTCTCCTAAATCATAACGATTATATGAAGTGGCGTAACAATCCGAAGAGTCAGCAGCGCTACTACAGTCAATGGCATTATTTTTCATGACTGCCCAGTAGTGACCTGTGAGGCCATCTCGTTCTTGCTCCCAAACCACACGCAATAGCGGATGAGGGATATAACCCGTACCACTCTCGTCTGTACCTTTATTGTGGATCTGTAGCACGGTCACTTCATCGTAATCAGCCGGTGAACTTGCCATCGAATGTTCGATATCGGGCAAGCTTATTTCTGCATACAAACTGCGTCTCACGCCTGCTTCATTGATATCGAAGTTTTCTCCTTCACGAACTTCAGAGCGCATCTTGTAGTTCGCCATTTTGAAGATCAGATTTTCCGTCTCTTCGTCAGCATAAAAATAATCACTGACATAACCATCGAAGTTACCATCTTTGACTTCAGAGGTTTTATTGCCCTCCTCTCCATTAGGATCAGATACCTGAAGATCTGAGCTGGAAAGAATGTTTTGATACTTGGTAATATCATAGGGAGCAACAACACCAGCGGGCATTCCTGGGTTATTGGTATCGGAAGGATCACTACTGTCACTGGAGCTGCTTCCACCGCAGCCGTACGTAAACGAAGCGAGTACTACGACGAAGATTGGCTTATTCACATTTATCTCACTTATCCATAAGAATAGAGTGACAATGTATATTTGTACTATTTTATGTCAATTGTCTATTTATCAGAATGTGAGATGTGGCAAATGAAGTGGAATGAATGAGTATTGCGTAGAGTTAGACTCAAGAAAAACGCATAAAGGCCACTCTAAACTCGCAAGTTATTGAGTGGCTCTCAGATCAACAAATAAACTTAGTATGTTGATTTTTAAATATAAATATTAGAAAAGTTAAACCTTAAAGCTGCTCATCAAGTCACTAACGCTGCCGTTAAGTGTTTTGATTTCTGCTGATTCAATCAGCTGATCTTGGCTTAGCTTATTAAGCTCCTCAACAAAGCTTTCAATCTTATGCATGTTCTTAGCGATGCTCTGAATAAGGGCGTTTTGCTCAACAGACGAACCCGAAATGTCATTGTTAAAACGACTCACCGTTTCCATCTGTTCCGTTAGCTTCGCTAACATATTTACCGCTTGAACCACTTGAGCACGGGTCATTTCACAGTTGCTTTTGGTCAACTCAATCGATTTAACCAAACCATCTGATTTAGACTGCAAGCCAGAGAGCGCTTCATCAATTTCAGAAGTACTGATTTGAGTTCGGTTGGCTAACGCACGGACTTCATCAGCAACCACCGCGAAACCTCGACCATGCTCACCCGCCCTTGCCGCCTCGATTGATGCATTCAATGCCAGCAAATTAGTTTGTTCCGCAATTCCACCAATCACAGACACGATTGACTGGATGCTCTGCGTTTCATTGGCCATTGAGCGAATATCATCAGAGGTGGTGCAGACTTGCCTCTCAAGATCACTGATATAGGTTTCCGTCACCATGTTAATCTGTTTGGTCTCATCACTGAACACAGCCGCTTCTCTTGCTGCTTCTGCCGCCGACTGAGAACTCTTCTCTACTTCGTTTGATGCTTCAGACAAGCCGTTAATCGCAGAGACCACTTGAACCGTTTCATCAGTATGAACTTTCAATACATCGCTGGTTTCTTTGCAACCTTCCCTAATACTCAATACCTTGGTATCGAGATCCGAGTTCTTGAATTTGACGTCCTTAACCATCTCTTGTAAACCGATAATGAACAAGTTTATGTCTTTGGCGATATGCCCTAAGTCGTCATTCCCCTTCTCAGCAAGCCTTTGGGTCAAGTCTCCGTTACCTTGAGATAGGTCGTGGACGATTTTTCTCAGTGATACGATTGGGCGGTAAAAGCGATTTAGAAGCAAAATCATCAATATCACCGAGCCAAGCACACAAGCCACGATAAGGATGCGCGCACTCGACATCACGCCATTCAACTGATTGAGCGCGAGTTCAGGGTCAATACTGGAGATCATGAACCACTCTTTCTGGCTGCCAATATCCACTTTCTTGGCCATCAAGATTCTCCGGTTACCATCAATCACCCCCTCAATGAATTGATCAGGCTGTTCAATGGCACTGTTGAGTTTCATTTGAGTATCTGCAGAAGATATATTGGTTTGCGGAAGTACGTTTTCGATTGTTGAAGCGACCACCATCCCCTTCTCGTCGATGATAATGCCTTTGGCTTCGTAGATGCTGTCCAGCTGTTCAAGCTGAGTTTCCAAATCGTCAAAACGTATGTCGGCCATGATGACACGATCTTGGTATGAGTACGTCACACCAATCATAGGCACTTGAGTACTCTTAGTGAAAAACAGATCACTAAAAGATAAGCCTGATTTCAATTTCGCTTGTTGATACCAAGGTCGAGTGGTTGGATTATACTTTTCTTTTATTCCAACACCGTTAGGGAAAGACTCTGAAGGGCGAGAGGTATAAGAACGGCCGTCGTCAAAACCCACCACAATCTTGTCAATGCCACCAAGCTTAGCCGCATAATGCATGAGTGCTTCATTCGGCACTTGGTATGGGGATTTCGTAAACTCTTGTGCAACAGAGTTAACGGTATCGATGGTACGCTGAACGGTACTTTCTATATGATTGATTTCTATCGTAAGCGAGTGATCAATCTCGTTATAAATCGTTTGGTTTACCTGTTCAGTGGCCAAGTTAAGCGTAAACCAGTTCGTAAATGCTAAAGCACTAGAACTGACGATCGCTACCATTAAAATCAATTTTCCTTTAAACCCTAGAGACAATTTTGAATTCATAAAACTCATCATCCATATCAACCTATGTCTATTATTTTCATCCGAATGAAATGGTCATTTTTTACATTTTCGAAGATACGGAAAGCGAAACTTGTTCATGCCGTTCCATCGTCACAACCATCAATTTAATTAATATTGTATGTTTAATTGGCCAGGCATTCTGTGAGCGATCTTGATATATTAAAACTGGCTAAAATCGCCCTGTGACATAGGTATCATTTATGAGTTTGGATTTTGTTCGAAGTTAAACATTGACGCATAACACATTCAAATAGATCGATTTTTAGATAATTAGCTCATCATTTCTCCGATAACATCTTTTCGAAAACTCTTCTTATTTACCTCACCCAGCTGAGTGAAAAAATGAGTCTTAACTCACACTTCTACCAACTAACCATTCACTAAAGGCATTCAAACTTAAAATTTATTTGTAATACAATAAGCCTTAAGTTATGGTGTGTTTGAATCATAACTTAAGTTCTTTCTGGATGCTTTTGTTCAATTCAAAGTGATAATTGAAGCAGCCGCTTTAAGGTCATTGAACGCGTTTAACGTAGAAACTGTCGGGGGATCTCGTTATTCGTTTTTTCACTTACTATTGCTCATTTGTTTGTCCAGACGGCTCGTCCGAACATGCCCATACAGTCACCAGCTGTGTGGGCTTTTTTTTACTTTCTTTTCAGACCCGATATACGAGCGGTGTTAGGCCATCACCAACAATCAGTTAAGTGCACTGGTTTTAAGTTTACGTAGAAAAGTAAGTGAACGAGTGGGTGCTAGAAGGCTTTGAATTTGCCGTTAGAAATAGATATAGATATAGATGTAGATATAGAAAAAAATAGGAATTGAGGCAGTAACAGAGTTAAACAGAGATTTGATTAGGTGTAGCTGAGGAAATTGAAGTAGAAGTAGAAGTAGAAGTAGAAGATTTTAACGAGGGAACAAAAGTTGGATATGGCAGATAAAAACGAACCTCGCTCAGGTATCGCCATCTAAAAGACAGGCAATACCCTAGCGAGGTCGTACGTCGATTACTTCTCTAGTTTAGCGAAGTAGTCGAAGATTACTGGTACGTCGTTGTTACCCATGCCAGCATCTACAGCAGCTTGTAGGCTTGTTGCAGTACCTTGAGCGATTAGAGACTCAGTACCTAGCTCTTCACAAAGAGCAAGGAAGTAACCAAGGTCTTTGTTTGCGTTAGCAACAGAGAAACCTAGCTTCTCTTCGCCGTCTACCGCGTAGAACTTACAGAATTGCATGAACGGAGAGTTAGATGGACCTGCAGACATGATGTCAAACAGTTGTTGGCCATCAACACCAGCGCGTTGAGCAACAGCGAAAGCTTGAGACATAGTCGCAACAGTCGTCATACCCATGAAGTTGTTTACAAGCTTAGTCACGTGACCAGAACCTAGAGCACCTAGGTGGAATACGTTTTCGCCTTGCTCTTCAAGAACAGGTTTAACTTTGTTGAAAGTTTCCATGTCGCCAGCAGCCATGATGTTCAGAAGACCATCTTTAGCGTGTGCAGGAGTACGACCTAGAGGTGCGTCGATCATGCCCGCGCCTTTTTCAGCAAGAGCTGCGCCGATTTTCTTAGTAGAAGCAGGGATAGAAGTACCGAAGTCTACTAGTACTGCGCCTTCTTTGATGCCCGCTAGAACGCCGTCTTCGCCGTAAACGATTTTTTCAACAACAGCAGAAGTTGTCAGACAAAACTGAACGATGTCACTTGCAGCAGCTAGTTCTTTAGCAGAAGTGAATGCAGTTGCGTTGCCGCGATCTGTAACGCGAGCAACAGCTTCAGCGCTTAGATCCATTACGTTTACGTGGTAGCCGCGCTTTTGTAGGTTTTCAACCATGTTGCCGCCCATAAGACCTAGGCCAATGAAACCGATTACAGGTTTAGTCATGTTCAAACTCCAAATATAGTATTGTATGATTATATGCTCATTATAATAACGACGTCTTTCTCGTTACGCAATAGTTTTAGGGCATTGATTTGATGGTTAGACGCAAGTTGTGACGGGGGTTCACTTTACGAGAAAATATGGGGCACGCTTTGTACTTACAGGAACTATTTACTACTTTAAAAACCGTCTATTGATGAAATAACATACGTTAAATGTCATACGATTATTAAGAACAAGCTACGCCTTTACCTATGTATAGTTCACTACTCCCTTACTCAGCCAGTGACGAAGGTAATTCACTGTAAAACTGACTAAACCGTCGTAACGCTAACTAAACCGTTGCAACACTGGGCTCGGTGCTTGGGTTACTTAAGGCGGTGGTTTTCACCAAGGTGATTTAGGTTTATTTCGACCTAAAGGATTTGCCAACTTAACTAACTAGCTAGACAAACAAAAAAACTCCGAGCTTTCACTCGGAGTTTTTAGTATCTAACTTCTGTTACTTCAGCGGATTACAGTTCGATTGAAACCGTTTCGCCATCAACATTGAGCAGTAGCGTGTTGCCTTCAAGCTTGTGAGACACTTCAACTTGCTCGCCTTCGTTCTTATTAGGAACAAGAAGCGTCAGGATGTTGTGCTCTTTCGATGGCTTGAATTCCACTTCCACGTGACGGTGGATCTCAAGATCTTTGAACTCGTATGGGTCAACTTCGCCAAAGCCTTCAACGTTCTTAACTGACGTGATGTTATCAGCAGACTCGTTGATGAAGTTTACGTCTAGGTGCGCAACTTCGCCACGGATAGTGAAAGACTTGTCTGCCACTTCGTTTGCGAAAGTTGTGTGCATTAGCCAAGTCATGTCTTTCTCTTCAGAAAGCGTTGCCTTGTCTTGCATTACGAATACTTTACCTTGAACGAACCAGACTTTACGCTTGTAAGATTCAATTTCAGGAACGAAGTACTTGTAAGATGCCGTTGCATCACCTTCAACCATCTTCACATCAGATTCTGTGTCGAAGTCAGAGATAGTACCGCCCGCTTCGATACAGAAGCGATCTTGGTGGTTTTCGTAGCCTGTGTTCTTGTTCTCGCCGTACTGACCTTTACCACCGAATAGTGGAAGGTTTTTAGAGAACGTTTGACGACGCCATTTCGTGTGCATGTCTACACCGAAACCACCGTAGTAACCTGTTACTGATGCTAGCGTTTCACCGAATGCGTGCAACGTAAATGCGTTTTGGTCACCGTGAGAGTGGCTGATTGAGCCAAACGGAGAACATTTGAATACCATGTGAATATGGTTATCACGCTCAGTCATCTTGTTGTGGAATGCAGCCCAACCCGTGATTGGGAATACTTTCAACAGTGGATCGTTCGATGGTGCTTTCTCTTCAGGTGCATCCCAAAGGAAGTTGAAACGAAGATCGTCGTAGCCGAAGTCCCACCAACCAAAGTTGTAGAATTTGGTGTGTGCTTCAGTATCACGGCCTTTCAGTTGGTTGTAGTACCAAACGTACTCAGGCTTCTGGTTAACACCTGCGTAGTGCTTGATGTTGTAAGCCAGTTTTAAACCTGGGAAATCGCCGATTGAAGACTGGTCACAGAAGCTCGCACGCTTAGAGTGAACAGGCATGCAGTAAAGCGGGAAATCACCTGTGTTTTCGTAGAATGTTTTATTAAACATGTCTACACCACAGTATGCTTTCAATAGGTCGAATGCTTCGCCTAGGAATGCAGTTTGCGTGTTCCAGTAATCAGGACCTTCAGCCCAACCGCCGTCTACACCGCCCCATGGTGGGTAATGTACTGCGTAGTATTCTAGCGCGTATGCAATGTACTCGCCTGCTTTCGGGTGATCATGGTAAAGCGCGATACACGTTGGGATGATAGCAGAAGAGATAGAACGAACACCGTGGCTGTTTAGTGGGTTGTTCAATAGATCAACCGTCACTTTCAGGTGGTGCATGATTTCGTCTAGACGCTCAATCAAAGCATCTTGAACTTGCTGGCGTTCTTCATCTGTGAAGTAGCCGTGTAGCCAGTCGTAACCCCAAGCCATAGCAGCAATAACACGGAAAGCCGCTTCATCGTTATAGCCACGAGAAGTCACGCCTTCTGGATCGTACGTAGACAGTTTTAGAGTCCAAGCTTTTGCTTTCGCAATTAGCGCTTCGTCTTCTTTCACAACACCAGCAATCGCTAGGTTACGTGTCGCGTTCAGTGCCATTTGGCAATCAACGTACATTTGACGCCAATAAGGACGCCATAGAGAAGCTTTACCTACCGTCTCAGCTGGGTACGCTTGAGGCTCTTCGAAAGGAGCAGTCTCAAGGAACTTAACGGTAGAGTTGTTGTAGAAATCATCAAACATACAGTGAGCTTGATCAGCTTTCACTTTTGCTTTGAATTCTTCTAACTGATCAGCTTGAACAAGAAGACGCGGACGTGCTTCGCTCAAGGTGTCTAGGAATGATAGGTCGAAGTCACGTGTTTGAACTTCGATAGGAAGTAGGTCTACAAGATTACCTGCTGAAGTATCGTTTTCCAGCTTCATCTTCCTGATTGCATCAAGAGATTTTTGGTCGCTCATTCTAACTCACTTATTTTTCAAGTTGATTGAAAGGAATTAGCAATAATATACGTCTTATTGTAGGACAATTGAATATATTTCGATTCGATTGAACCACTTTGTACAGTTTTCGTGATTTAGGTCAGATATCTTTCACCTGACGGTTTTCCGGTTCCGCAGAATAAAAAAATGCGACGCCCTTTCGAGTCGTCGCATTCTATTATAAACGTTTTCTATGTATTAGCTTTCGGTTACTGCTTTCGCTTGCTTGCCGCCATCATCGACCGCTTTCACAAGTAGAACACCAACACCACCAACAATCACACCACAAAGGATGAAGACTAAACGTCCCCACATTGGGTTCGTCAGAACAGCCATCAACATGATACCAACACCCGCTACCGCAATCAGTTTACCAAGCATTTGACGTTGTTTGTTATCCAACACTTTTTGCTCTGCCGATTCTGCTACTAATGGTGTATCTAAGTTGCCAAAGAACTTATCAACATCCGCTTGACGTTCTTTTGATAGAGGCTTGTAGAACATCGTAGATAGTACGAAGAAGCCACCGGTTAGCGTGATGTGAGCAATCAGACCAATCGCAACTTTAACATCAGACCATTCACGTCCTGTTAGAGTATCAAGACCAAACGCCGCGGCTACCATCTCTGCGTCGATAACAAAACCAACCACATAAGATACGATACCACCAACAACTAGCGTACCCCAACCAGCCCAGTCAGGAGTCTTCTTGATGAAGAAACCAAGGAATGCAGGAATCGTCATAGGGAAACCGATTAACGCACCTACGTACATCATCGTATCAAACAGGCTTAAACCTTTTAATGAGTTGATGAACTGTGCGATTAGGATAATAGCGAAACCAAATACCGCTGAAGTAATTTTAGATACGGTTACTAGCTCTTTTTCTGATGCTTGACCTTTACGAACGATTGTTTCGTAGAAGTTCTTAACAAAAATACCTGAGTTACGGTTTAGACCTGAGTCCATTGAGGACATTGTCGCTGCAAACATCGCGGCAACTAGAAGACCAACCATACCTGCTGGCATGTACTCTTGTACGAAGTATAGGTAAGCAAAGTCACCCGCTTTTTTACCTGCATTCGGGTAAGCCGCTGATAAATCAACACCTTGGCCTGCAATGAACCAAGAAGGCATGAACCAAATAAACACACCACACAACATCAACACACAAGCAAGCAATGCAGCTTTCTTAGCATTCTTTGAATCTTTTGCTGCTAGGTAACGGTATGAGTTAAGCATGTTGTTCGTGATTGAGAACTGCTTAACGAAGATGAAGAATGCCCAAATCGTAAAGATGCTTAGGTAGTTGATGTTGTTGCCCCAAAGGAACGAACCACCATCTTGTACTGGGAAGTTGTTAACAATCTCACCAACACCGCCACCTTGAACAACCGCTACAACCGCACAAGTTACCGTTACCGCCATGATGATAACCATCTGCATGAAATCAGATGCGATTACCGCCCATGAACCACCTGTTACCGACATTGCCAATACCACTAGGCCAGTCACCCAGATAGTCATGTTCATGTCGAAACCGAAGATACCCGAAGCGATGATTGCCAATGCGTTTAACCACACACCCGCAGATACCACTGAGTTTGGCATTGAAGACCAAGTGAATACTTGTTCGTTGGTCGCACCAAAACGCATACGAATCGCTTCGATTACCGTAACAACGCGAAGTTGACGGAATTTCGGCGCGAAGTACGCGTAGTTCATGAAGTAACCAAATGCGTTGGCTACGAAGATGACCGCTACAGCGAAACCATCGTTATACGCTTTACCTGCTGCACCGGTGAATGTCCATGCACTAAACTGGGTCATAAAGGCGGTTGCACCAACCATCCACCACAACATGTTACCGCCCCCGCGGAAGTAGTCACTCGTAGTGCTTGTAAATGTTCTAAACATCCAACCTATCGCAATCAAGAATAGGAAATAAATGCCGACAATAATCGTGTTGAGTTCCATCGTGTATCCTTTGTCCGTTTTAATTTGTTACGAGGACTATAGGAAATTCGACTCCTTATTTGTAGTACAATAATCCAAATAAGTGATGGCGATCTTATTTTGATTGATTAAGTTAATTATATATATGACATAGGATGGAATATGGCTAATCCATTAAGGAAATTGTTAGGGTTTTAGGTAAAAACCCAAAAGATCAAACACTCAAAATAAATTAAACCTTAAAAACAACAACTTAAAATAAAAGTGAGACTTTGCACACTTATTAACAAATACAACCAAACACATATAAACATAAAGATCTCAAAAATAATAAAAGAGAATCCGTGACCAAACCCACATCATTCATCACACAATAAACCAGTGTTTTTTACGAAATCGAGCGGGTAATATCATTAGAATTCAATTTAAATATCTAAATATTAAATCCACGAACCCTGTTTGTTTAATCCCAGATTTTGAATACTTAGAGGTGAAAAATCCCGGCTGTCGCATAACTACTTGTCTGATACGGGCAGCTAAAAATGTGTTTAGAACGATGCTTGGGGATTGTTACGTAGACGTTAAAAATAAGGCGGGTTGTAACGTGGAAGAATAGCTTAACAGACGTTGCAAAAAGACTGACCCAAAATAGTGCTACAGATGGTGCAACAAGCGGTCTAAAAACCCAAAAAGGCATGCACTAGGCATACCTTTTTAAGTCGCTTATCTGCATATGAGGCTATTCATCTCAATGTGAGATGGCTCAGATGCACTTTAAATCGTTTCTATTACGCAGTAGCCAAACGGTGGTTAGCATCTTGCAAGTGAGCTGCAGACACAACTCTCGCCTTGTCACTGTCACCCGCCATGATAGCTTCATAGATTCTACGGTGTTCATTGATACATGTGCTCCCCTCTTCAGAAGAGTGCACAATGAAGTTAATGAACATAGTTGTCAGAATGTTGCCAAATGGCAAGTAGAAGTCGTTACCTGTCGCATTGAAGATCAAGCTATGGAAACGAGTATCAATGTCTGTCCAACGTTCTTGGTCAAACACTTCAGCTTCATCCACTTCGACCATTTTTTGGAAGATCTCTGAAAGCTCAATACGTTGTTCAGCCGTCGCAAATTTGGCTGCCAGTGCACACGCTTCAGGTTCAATCGCACGGCGAAGACCTAAGAACTGTGAACAGAATTGGTCTACGTCGGTTAGGCCGTCCATCCATTCAATCAGTTGTGGATCAAGGAAGTTCCAGTATGCGCGGTCTACTACACGAGTACCGATTTTCGGGCGGGACTCTAATAGACCTTTAGAGGTCAATAGTTTAACTGCTTCGCGAAGTGCCGTTCGGCTGATACCAAACTGTTCACACAACGCCATTTCACCAGGAATAATAGAACCTTGCGGCAGATCACCAGACAAAATTCCACGAGCGATTTCGCGTGCTACTTGCACGTGCAGGCTACGCTTCGAGCCCGAAATTGAATTAAAAGTGCTAGCCATAAGTTCGCTTATTTATATGTTATGTTTATGTATTATTTAAGGAGCACTATAACAGTATTTCAACCTACAGCCAATTGAGTAAAATCAAAGCGGATAGTACCTATTAATTTATGCAATTAATCAAACACTTAGAAAGCATCTAATTTCTCTTAGCTAGAAACACTGTGTTACACCACTAACAAAACCCTCGCCGAGCATGTAGGTTCGTCATTCTCGTTTTCTCTGCTCGCTTCCAAAAACATCACTCAATTGGGCTAAAATAATGGAACCGAAAAACGGTTAGTTTATTCACTACACAAGTTAACCTAGTTCAAATTAATAGGTTCAAGTCGTCTACGTACTGCAAATTCAGACATAAGCTCTGTAGCTCCCAACGCTAATTCAATTCCATCAGAACCGCACTTCGTTGACCACAGTCCCTACCCCTTCAATCGTTACACTCACTTGGTCCTTGTCGGACAAAGCATAGGTTCTTCCCGGCGTTCCCATGAAAACAAGATCGCCCGGTTTGAGGGTAAAATAGTGGCTCAAGTAGCTGATGACTTTTGTAGGTTTGTGAATCATAAACGATGTATTCTCTTGTTGAACAACCTTGCCATTTACACGCGTGGTTAATTGCACGTTGTTATAATCGATACCACGAACAATCGTATTACCAACGGGGCCAAAGCCATCTGAAGCTTTCGCTCGAAGCCATTGTAAATCCGTGCCTTGCCAGCTTCTTTCTGTAATATCGTTGCCCACCGTGACACCAAAGATCGCTTGTTCGGCTTCTTCTTCACTGGCTTGACTGAGCTCTTTCCCAATCACAACCACCAGCTCGCCTTCAAAGTGAACATTTCTTGCTTTTGGTGGCACTTGAATCACTTCGCCTGTGAGAATCAAAGAAGAAGGAAGTTTAAGAAACATCGGCGGTGGTGCATCGGCGGTGGTGCATCGGCAGGTGAGGCTAAGTGGCTAGCGAAGTTCATCCCGACGGCGAAGACTTTCTCTGGTTTTGTCGGTAGTAACACCTCAACCGACTCTAACGGGATCGAATTTTTTGCTACCGAATATTCGCCAAAGAGATCGCCGCTGACCGGTAACACTGCGTCATTGTCTAGCTTTCCATAGCTGATTTTGTCTTGGTATTGATAACGGACGAAATGCTCACTGCTCACCTCAACATTCTTATTTTCTGCCGCCAATGCGACACCAGACATCGCAACTATTGCCAATAACCACTTCATCCTTGAATCCCTTTATTTTTAAATCCTAAATTATACTTTAGCCCACTCTGTAAGATTCGAAGGAAAAGGGCAGCTCCGTTGCCCCATCCTCTTTCCCCCTTCTTATAAAAGCAGCACGCATAAAAAAACCGAGCAACTCGCAGTGAGTTACTCGGTTTGACTTATTCCCGATGTTTTCAGTCGTTGTTGGTATCAACGAACGATTTTGCAATCACGACTGAATTCAATGTGATGCTTCGTTCCCGCAAAGCACCACATCAATACATGCCATCGTTAAACGGCATGTATGTTAATCATTTACAGTTGAGCAAATGATCCTTCCCACGAGTATGTCTCACCCACGAACTCAACAGTGTGAGTTGCTTGCTGCGTGTCTTCAGCTTGGTTTGAGATACCGTAGTGGTAAGTGTTGCCAGCAGTAGTCTGAATGCGAACAACAGTCCCGACACTGTTATGGCCCACAACAGACACTGATTTAACTAGACCACGAGCGCCTACAGAGGCTTCGATAGACTCGTTAAAGTAACCATGCGTTTCTAGTACAGAAGCAAACACGTGGTTTTGACCAGACTGACGTAAGATGAACGCAGGCTCACTCTTAAGGTTGAAGTCTGGATCGTTAGCACCAGTGCGAGCAAAAATCACTTCGCTGCCCGCATTCGCGCTGGTTACTAGGCTGTAGTAGCTGCTGTCATGTAGCCAGCTTACTAGAGAACCTTCTTCGTTCACTTTGCCTGAAGCCACGTTCCATAGGTGTTGGTAACCGTTGTCTTCACCTAATGGCTTAAGCGTTTTTTCCATGTTGTAATCGAAGTCAGTACGGATGATTTGACCAGAGTGGTGAACGGGTAGGTCGTACTGGTGTTCAGCGTCAGCTTCGATGCGGTATACATCAATCACTAGTGGCTTCTCGAACTCAGGAAGTTCAGCAAGAATCACGCTGCGTTGCATGTCTACGCCAGTGTAGTATTCAGAAATTGTGCCGCTCATGCCTTGTAGAGACTGGTCGTCTGCTACGAAGAAGTGCTTCTGACCAAACTTAGACTCAGCCAATGCTGTGTTGAAGTTGTTCTGCGTTTTCTGATCAACCGTTACTGTGTTGTGAGCAACCGTCTGCTTACAGTAAGACTTGTTCTCTGGAATGTAACGACCGCCAAACTTAGGCTCAACGTTTACCCAGCGACCGAAGCCGTAATCGTGCAGCACTTCGTGGCCACGGTTGAATACGCTTAGGTGCAGGCCATCGTAGTGACCGTGGTCTAGAGCCGAGTGGTACTGGTGATCAGAACCGTGTTGACCAAACCAGATCAACGCCATCGTGTCGTCATCTTGCTCGTCACGGTGACGAAGGATGCTTACGCCGCCTTTTTCGCCTTCAGGGCCGTCGGTTACAAACAGGCTACCCCAGTTGAATGCTTTGATGTCGTCTGCTGAATCAACCGCGTCAGACAATGTTTTACCTGAAGCATGAACCCAAACGTTTTGTTGGTGGTTAGCCATACCAAGCAGAGTTTCAGTCTGCTCGTAACGGTGGTAACACACAGACGTTGCCATGATAACGCCTTCATCGTTGATTGAGATTGTCTTCGATGAATCGTTCAGAGCTGGCAATGTACCGTCTGGGAATGCCGTTTTGAATACAGAGTAAGACGTTGTCTTGATCACTGAATCGTTGAATTCATAGATTCCAACCTCAGGCTGACGACGTTCAATCGCTTCTGCGAACAGGTAGATTGGACGCAGAGAGAAACGGTGGTAGTAAGGACCTTCCATGTAGTAGCCGTCTGGCGAAAACAGTTGGTCTAGTTGCGCTAAGAAACCGCCGCTTACTTTGTCTAGTTTCAGGCCGTATAGTGCTTTGTCTACAGACTCTTGATCGTTGATTGCGTAACCACAGATACCTACTGCTGCCACTGCCCATAAGCCGTGGTTGTGTACGATATCGAAGTCGTGTGCGTAAGTCACAACGAACATTTCGATCATTTGCTTAAGAAGATCGTCTTCGATCAGGCGCTTTTGCTCTTCAGAGATGGTGTGGTAGATGCAGCTGTACGCACAAGAAGCGTAAAGCATCCACATGTTCTCGTTCAACGTTTGGTGGAACAGCTTACCCGGAGGGTTAGAGTCACGGCTTACGTTGCTTTCAAGTGTTGGGTACACCGTCGCGTACGCTGTTAGCATATCAACGATGTAATCTCGGTATTTTGTTTCCTCAGTGATAAGGAACAAACGGCCTGCTAGATCCATATGGATGTAGTTTTGCTTATGACGATTGTGCTCGTAACCGCCGCCTTCACCGTGACCTGGTACTTCAATGCCAACTTCCGCCATGTAAGCGTCAGTTTGTTTAATGTCGCGAGTCAGTGCGTTACCTAATAGGCTATCCTTGCCAAGTTCTTTACGAAGTTCAGCTGCTTCATCAAAGTTAAGTAAAAGTGGTTGATAGCTCATTATTATTTCCCCTGCTCTGCAGTGCTAAGTTCTTCTGAATTCGTTTCTTGTAAAGTTGTCTCTACTGAGTAGAAGCCTTTCCAGCTGTATACTTTGCCATTCAGTTCTACTTTGTGTTCAGTGCTGTCAGTCGCGCCAAGTTGGTTGCTGATCATCACTGTCACGTTTGATTTCTCTGTGGTGATCTCAACTACCGAACCGACATTGGTGTGAGCCACGACTTTGATGTCTTTCACAACACCACGTGCATTGACAGATTGCTCGAATTCTTCGTTGAAATAACCGTGCGTTTCAACAACAGAAGCAAACAGTGTTGTTTCGCCTTTGCTGCGTAGAATGAACGCAGGCTCTGAACGTAGATTGAAACTTGGGTCGTTAGCGCCAGTGCGAGTAAATATTACTTCAGCATTATCGTTAGACGTTGCACCTAGCCATGTGTAGTAGGTGTTGTTTTGTAGCCAGCTTACAATTGCTGTGCCCTTCACTTCACCGCTTGCGACGTTCCATAGGTGTTGGTAACCGAAATCGTCACCTAGAGTGTTCAGCTCTTTGTTTGCTTGGTATTCAAAGTTAGTACGAACAATCTGACCTTGATATTGGTGTGAGTAATCGTATTGATGCTCGCCTTCGCCGCCTTTCTCAGAATCTAAACGGTAAAGGTCTAATAGTAGCGGAGATTCTATCTCTTCAAGGTTTAGCATGAACACGCTGCGTTGCATGTCAAAGCCTTGGTAGTGATCGTTAGCAAATGCACTCATACCGTTGATTTGCTCGTCTTCTACTTTGAAGAAGTGTGGTAAACCGTGTACAGCGTCTGCACGTTCAACGTCAAAGTTGTTCTGACATTTTTCATCAATCGTGACTGCGTTGTGAGCAATCGTTTGACGAGCGTAAGATTTGTTTTCGTCTAGGTAACGGCCGCCGAATTTAGGCTCCACGTTAACCCAACGACAGAAGCCGTATTCGCGTAGCACTTCTTGACCGCGGTTGAAGAAAGAAATACCCAGCGTATCAAAGTTGCCGTGACCCATGCCGTGTTGGCCGTAGTTCATCACAAGTTGAGAAACATCGCCTTTCTTATCCTGCATGCGGATAAAGCCTTGCGCGCCGTTGTGACCTTGAGGGCCTTCATTCAATTCAACACTAGGCCAGAAAGGCATGCCGATTTCTTTCTCCTCAGAAGCGGCTTCGTAGGCTTTAGATAGCTCAAGACCACATGGGTGCATCCATACTGCGTCTTGAATCTTCGCCATACCCAGAATATTTTGGTCTACGCCGTTTTCAGAAGAGTAATGCTTGCTGTAAACACTTACCGCAACCTGAACACCCATGTCTGTGATACCCATAGTACGAGAAGCATCATTCAGAGCTGGGAACTCGCCGTTCGGGTAAGCCGTCGCAAGCATCGCTTGTACTGTGTTACCAATCACGCCGCCTTTGTAGTTGTAGATATCAACTTCAGGCATATGACGGTGAATCACTTCAGCGAACACACACGTTGGACGAATCGCGTAACGGTGATAGTAAGGACCTTCCATGTAGTAGCCAGAAGGTGCAAATAGCTGAGAAACTTGCGCTAGGAAACCGCCAGTATCATTACGGTCGATGCCGTACACTGACATTTCTAGGTATTCACGTTTGCCTAAAGCAAGACCACAAATACCCACAGCGGCTACAGCCCAAATACCGTGATTGTGAATACGGTCGAAGTCGTGTGCGTATTTAACGGTGAACATTTCTAGCATGGGTTCAAAAATGCGAGACTCAATGTTGTCACGCTGCTCTTGTGTCAGTGTTGAAGCAACACAAGAGTAAGCTAAGCTTGAGAACATTAACCAGCAGTGTTCGTTTAGGATTTGGTGGAACAAACGACCTGTTGGGTTGGTGTTTTTCTGTACGTGGTAATCAAACGTTAGATATTTGTCTGCGTACTCTTCCAGTAATTCTGTAACAAAGTCAGCGTATTTTTGCTCTTTAGTGATCAAGAACATGCGACCAGCTAGGTTCATGTACGTGTAATTTTGCTTGTGGCGGTTATGTTCGTAACCCCCAGCTTCACCATGACCCGGGACATCAATAGGTAAACGCATGAATGCTTCTAGGTCTTTCGCGTTCGCTGCAATGGTTTTGCCCATTAAGCTAGAACGGCCCACTTCAAGATGAAGCTGTTCGATTTCAGCTTCAGTCAACAATACTGGTTTAGTCGTCATATTCTTTGTCACCCTCAATAAAGAGTTTATCTGCTTAAACTTTGATTAAATTTTCAAACTCCATATAAAGTAATACAATATTAGCTTTAATTATACCTATTCGTCGCCAAATGATGAGTAGAGTCACATAATTCACCGTAAGCCATTGATGCAGTTAACTAATGCCAGATACCAAGCAATTCTTAAGTTGTTGATTCATTTACGCTATATAAACTATCGCTTGATCAATATCACACAAATTTAGATATATTGTATTACAATTGAACTCATTCCCTTATGATGGATGCAAGTTAAGTAACACTTAAAAGATTTAAACAGATTAGGAGATACACAATGAACTCTTTCTTTATCCTAGATGAAAACCCATGGGAAGAACTTGGTGGCGGCATTAAGCGTAAAATCGTTGCTTACACTGACGATCTAATGGCAGTACACCTATGCTTTGATAAGGGCGCGATTGGCCACCCTCATACTCACGAAATTCACGACCAAATCGGTTATGTTGTTCGTGGTAGCTTCGAAGCTGAAATCGACGGCGAGAAGAAAGTGCTTAAAGAAGGCGATGCTTACTTCGCTCGTAAACACATGATGCACGGTGCGGTTGCACTAGAACAAGACAGCATCCTTCTTGATATCTTCAACCCTGCGCGTGAAGATTTCCTAAAATAATAACTAGCGCAACCTCAGTTGCTAAGGTAAGCATATGAAATCATTAAACATCGCGGTCATTGGCGAGTGCATGGTTGAGCTACAAAAGAAACAAGACGGGCTTAAGCAAAGTTTTGGTGGCGATACGCTGAATACTGCACTTTACTTGTCACGCTTAACAAAAGAGCAAGATATCAACACGAGCTACGTAACTGCACTAGGCACTGACCCATTCAGTACCGACATGTTAAAAAATTGGCAAGCGGAAGGTATCGACACGAGCTTAATTGCTCAGCTGGATCACAAACAACCAGGGCTTTACTATATCGAGACCGATGAAACTGGTGAACGCAGTTTCCACTACTGGCGTAGTGATGCTGCAGCGAAGTTCATGTTTGATCAGGAAGACACGCCTGCTCTTCTTGATAAGCTGTTCTCTTTTGACGCGGTTTACTTAAGTGGTATTACGCTGGCAATCTTGACAGAAAATGGTCGCACGCAGCTATTCAACTTCTTAGACAAATTCAAAGCTCAAGGCGGCCAAGTATTCTTCGACAATAACTACCGACCTAAACTTTGGGAAAGCCAACAAGAAGCGATTTCTTGGTACTTGAAAATGCTTAAGTACACAGATACGGCCCTGCTGACGTTTGATGATGAGCAAGAGCTATACGGCGACGAAAGCATTGAACAATGTATTACACGTACGTCTGAGTCTGGTGTGAAAGAGATCGTCATTAAACGTGGCGCGAAAGACTGCTTAGTGGTTGAAAGCCAAAGCGCTCAATACGTTGCACCCAACCCTGTAGACAACATCGTTGATACGACTGCCGCTGGCGACTCGTTCAGTGCAGGCTTCTTGGCCAAGCGTTTGAGTGGCGGTAGTGCTCGTGATGCTGCATTTGCAGGTCATATTGTGGCAGGAACCGTGATTCAGCATCCAGGTGCTATCATTCCTCTAGAAGCGACGCCTGATCTGTCTCTATAATTACGCACTTTAACTATTAATCAAGGGTTTGCTTAGTTGAAAGCAGGCCCACATTTAACGTGAGAAAGAATTCATGACGACATTAAATGAACAACTAGCAAACCTAAAAGTAATTCCTGTAATCGCGATCAACCGTGCTGAAGACGCTATCCCTCTAGGTAAAGCGTTGGTTGAAAATGGCATGCCATGTGCAGAAATTACACTACGTACAGAATGTGCAATCGAAGCGATTCGCATCATGCGTAAAGAATTCCCAGACATGCTAATCGGTTCAGGTACTGTACTGACTAACGAGCAAGTTGACGCATCTATCGAAGCTGGCGTTGATTTCATCGTAAGCCCAGGTTTTAACCCACGTACTGTTCAATACTGTATCGACAAAGGTGTTGCAATCGTACCGGGTGTTAACAACCCAAGCCTAGTTGAGCAAGCAATGGAAATGGGTCTTCGCACGTTGAAGTTCTTCCCTGCTGAGCCTTCAGGCGGTACTGGTATGCTTAAAGCACTAACAGCCGTTTACCCTGTTAAATTCATGCCTACTGGTGGCGTAAGCTTGAAGAATGTTGATGAATACCTATCGATCCCTTCTGTTCTTGCGTGTGGCGGTACTTGGATGGTTCCAACTAACCTTATCGATGAAGGTAAGTGGGACGAACTAGGCAAGCTTGTTCGTGACGCAGTTGATCACGTTAACGCTTAATCTGTTTTAGATTTGGTGATAAAGCCTCACTTCGGTGGGGCTTTTTGTTATCTGACGTTTATTGCGCTGACTAACCGTAAAACACGCTCAATCAACGTTCTGTTTCCCCATACCCTATCGCCGTTCTCCCTATGGCCTCGTACAGCTCCGTGACTAAGACAGGCAAGAACGAGTGATGTAAGGCTTTCAAGCGACCTCAGTATGCATCTAGCGAAGCGTTACTGGTGCTCCCTACCGCTTATCCAGCTCCTTATCCATCCCTTTATCCGACAATATTCCTTTTCAATACGTCGTCAAACATTTCTCATAGCATGCACTGAAGACCACAATAGACAAAGTGAGCCGAAAGAGTGTCCCGTCGTCCAGTTTAACGCCGACTCAGTGACAAACATTCCAAATACGCGTCTCTCTAGCACGAAAAAATTAATCAATAGCATGGAAAGGCTACAGAACCGCAGACAAACACAAAATAGCGAGGTGAAAACAATGAGCTACACTTGAAATCCTAATACAAGAATTTCCAGAATAGAGTTTCAAATTAACGTGAATGGCGTCGCACAACACACCAATTTGTAGCACATTTGTTACGGTTATAATTAAAATCTTATAGATAAAGTAAAGTAAGCGCTTTTGCTTATATTGTAATACATATAAACATTTAACCCTCACTTTATTTTATATCTAAAACAAAACACGCAACCAATTAAAACCAATTAAAACAATGACTTGATTAGTTACTTACCAATACCTAAAAAATCAATGCGACCTAGATCATACTAAAGACATATTGTAGTACAAATAAACCTTTGAACGCGTTAATCTAAGCCCAGTTAATTATGATATTTAAAAGGCTGAAAAGATGACTATCGATACTTTTGTTGTTCTCGCCTACTTCTTCTTTTTAATCGCGATTGGTTGGATGTTCCGTAAGTTCACCACCTCTACCAGCGATTACTTCAGAGGGGGCGGCAAAATGTTGTGGTGGATGGTTGGTGCAACTGCCTTCATGACACAGTTTTCAGCATGGACGTTTACAGGTGCCGCAGGACGCGCGTTCAATGACGGTTTCGTTATTGTAATCCTATTCTTAGCCAATGCTTTTGGCTACTTCATGAACTATATGTACTTCGCTCCAAAGTTCCGCCAACTTCGTGTGGTAACGGCGATCGAAGCTATTCGTCAGCGCTTTGGTAAAACGTCTGAACAGTTCTTCACATGGGCAGGTATGCCTGACAGCCTTATCTCTGCGGGTATCTGGCTAAATGGTCTAGCTATCTTCGTAGCAGCGGTATTCAACATCCCAATGGAAGCAACCATTGTGGTAACGGGTATGGTTCTAGTATTGATGGCAGTAACAGGCGGCTCTTGGGCGGTTGTTGCTTCTGACTTCATGCAAATGCTTGTTATCATGGCGGTTACGATTACTTGTGCGGTTGCAGCTTATTTCCACGGTGGTGGCCTAACTAACATCGTTGCAAATTTCGACGGCGACTTCATGTTAGGTAATAACCTTAACTACATGAGCATCTTCGTACTTTGGGTTGTGTTCATTTTCGTGAAGCAGTTCGGTGTAATGAACAACAGCATCAATGCTTACCGTTACCTATGTGCAAAAGACAGTGAAAACGCACGTAAAGCGGCAGGCCTAGCATGTATCCTTATGGTTGTTGGCCCACTAATTTGGTTCCTACCACCTTGGTACGTTAGTGCATTCATGCCTGACTTTGCATTGCAGTACGCTTCAATGGGTGACAAAGCGGGTGATGCAGCTTACCTAGCATTCGTACAGAACGTAATGCCAGCAGGTATGGTTGGTCTTCTTATGTCAGCAATGTTCGCTGCGACAATGTCTTCTATGG
Organism: Vibrio sp. G-C-1; assembly: GCF_021728015.1. Classification (NCBI taxonomy): domain Bacteria; kingdom Pseudomonadati; phylum Pseudomonadota; class Gammaproteobacteria; order Vibrionales; family Vibrionaceae; genus Vibrio; species Vibrio sp. G-C-1. Next base: position 24,774 of record NZ_JAKKCR010000010.1, read on the forward strand.
ATTCAGGTCTGAACCGTAACGCTGGCATCTTTGTAATGAACTTCTACAGCCCTATTCTTCGTCAGAACGCGACTCAGAAAGAGCTGGTTATTGTAAGTAAGCTAACGACTATCATGATGGGTATTATCATCATCGCGATTGGCTTGTTCATTAACTCTCTACGTCACTTGAGCTTGTTCGATATCGTAATGAACGTAGGTGCGTTAATTGGCTTCCCAATGCTTATCCCTGTACTACTTGGTATGTGGATTCGTAAGACTCCTGACTGGTCTGGTTGGTCTACGCTAATCGTTGGTGGCTTCGTTTCTTACATCTTCGGTATCTCTCTTCAAGCAGAAGACATCGAGCACCTATTTGGTATGGAAACAGCGCTTACTGGCCGTGAATGGAGCGACTTGAAAGTTGGTCTTAGCTTAGCTGCTCACGTAGTGTTTACTGGTGGTTACTTCATCCTAACTTCTCGCTTCTACAAAGGCCTATCGCCAGAGCGTGAGAAAGAAGTTGACCAACTATTCACTAACTGGAACACACCATTAGTAGCTGAAGGTGAAGAGCAACAAAACCTAGATACTAAACAGCGTTCAATGCTTGGTAAGCTTATCAGCACAGCAGGTTTCGGTATCCTAGCAATGGCTCTGATTCCAAACGAACCAACAGGACGCTTGTTGTTCCTACTATGTGGTTCGATGGTACTCACCGTTGGTATCCTACTGGTTAACGCATCTAAAGCTCCGGCTAAGATGAACAACGAGTCAGTTGCTAAATAGCTAAACAGCTAAACAGCTAAAATAAGCAGCTAACAAGTTAAACCAAAATGAAGCCCATGTTATTCGATAACATGGGCTTTTTGTTTGTCTACGGTTTATCAAAATGGAATATGAAACACATCTTTATCAATGTTCACAAATCAATAAAGTTACCTATCTCCTGCCCTCGTTTTATCTTCTTTTACAACCTTTCCAATGGTTTGATCTCTTTCTCTGATTGTTTCTGTTACTTTGAATAACAACACAAACACAACAGATAATTACAATGAAAAAAACATCACTATTACTTGCTTCCATTACTCTGGCACTTTCTGGTGTAGTACAAGCTGACCAGCTAGAAGACATTCAAAAATCAGGTACACTTCGCGTCGGTACTACAGGCGACTACAAACCTTTTTCTTACTTCGACGGCAAAACCTACTCTGGTTATGACATTGACGTAGCCAAACATGTTGCAGAGCAGTTGGGCGTTGAATTACAGATTGTTCGTACCACATGGAAAGATCTACTGACCGATCTAGACAGCGATAAATACGACATCGCGATGGGCGGTATCACACGTAAAATGCAACGCCAGTTACACGCAGAACAAACTCAGGGCTACATGACCTTTGGTAAGTGTTTCTTAGTTGCGAAAGGCAAAGCAGAACAATACGACAGCATTGAGAAAGTGAACCTTTCTTCTGTGCGTGTGGGCGTGAATATTGGCGGGACTAATGAGATTTTTGCGGATGCTAACTTGCAAGACGCGAGCTTTACACGTTACGAGAACAACCTAGACGTTCCGCAAGCCGTTGCGGAAGGTAAAGTTGATGTAATGGTGACAGAAACTCCTGAAGGTCTGTTCTATCAAGTGACGGACGAACGTCTTGAAGCGGCACGCTGCGAAACACCGTTTACCAACAGTCAATTCGGTTACCTGATACCAAAAGGTGAACAACGCTTGTTGAACACAGTGAACTTCATTATGGATGAGATGAAATTGAAAGGCGTCGAAGAAGAGTTCCTAATCCACAACTCTCTTAAGTAACTCTTTACGATTTATACAGTGACAAAAAAGAGGCCAGCAATGCTGGCCTCTTTCGTTATGGTTTAATGGTTCGCTTTTAGTTTAATCGTTAGATTCTAATAGCTAGCCTCCAATTTGGCGTTAACCGTGAGTGATGACATTTTGTTGCACTAACGCATCCAGAATGTCTGACGGCATGGTGCCACTTAAGGTTAGCTGAGGAGCAAGGTCTTCAACCACAATCACCTGTTCCGTAGTGCCTAAACCATCAGACTTGATCGTAAGCTCAATATCATCCCCTTCCACTTTCGCGTCTATCTGTTGTAGTAACGCCGTCATGTCTGGAGATGTGTTCTTCAGCTCTGGCAATACTTCGCGCAAGTCGATCTGGTCACCTTCAGATAGGCTGAAATCGGTAATGGTGTCTTCAACGCCATCTTCGATATTAAGCCATACGAACGAATCCATACCATCGCCACCGGTTAGAATATCTGAACCGCCACCGCCAATCAGTGTGTCGTTACCGTCACCACCAACAAGCGTATCATCACCCGCGCCACCTTCCAGTCGGTCATTTCCAGAGCCCGCAGTTAGGTCAGTCGCATTCGCGCCAGCCAATAGCTGAACATCGTCAGTTTCCGAAGCCAGGTTAATATCAACCGCGTCAGACACAATGTTCAGGTTAAGGTCTATTGAAGTTGATGTCGCCGTATCGTTGTTGTCAGTCTCTTCAGAAACCGCCTCAACTTTAAGCGTGTAACTACCCGGAGTTTGAGAAAGCCCTACTGCCTGTAAGCTATCGATCGCATCTGCCGTTGCCACCCAAACACCGCCACCGAGATCGGTCACAGAGCCGACATCACTGGTGATTTGAGCGCCAGCAGGCACATCACTGATATGCAGCGTTAGCTCCTCTGTAATGTCCGTTAAGGCGGCGATAATTCCAACCAAAGGAATGCCACTCGCACTGACTGACTGGCTCGCGGTAATGTTTCTCACATAATTAGACGCAGTATCAATCGACAAGGTTGGCGCATTTGCCACTGGCGTAACCGCGATGTTGTAAACAACAGGTGCTGTCTCTATCGCAATACCAGAAGGGTTTCCGCTGTCTTTGGCGACAACTTCTAACCCAATGCTATTGGTTGGAGACAGGCTCGCATCAAGGTAAACACCATTTGGACTAGTCGGCGTATCAATCAGCGCATTCAGGTCACTCAGAGCACCGACTAAGGTGACTGAACCAGTATTGTTACCGTTGACCATCACTGTCGTCACTGCCGGAAGTGATACGTTCAATGTACCGTAATCCACCGTCAGCGTGACTGTCATGAGATCATCGGAAAATGTATCAACATAATCAGGGTCACTGACATTGATACCACTCAATAGCTGACCAGCATCCTCGTCAACAACTGTAGTGACACTGTCACCATTAACAACAGGCGTATCGTTCACTCCATCGACAATCGCGGTGATCTCTGCAGTATCCGTTAAGAAGTCATTGGCGCCATTGGTTGTACCATCATCCTCGACGGTATAAGTGAACTTAACATCACCGTTGTATTCGTTGGCTGCGGTAAATACCCAGTATGGGCCAGTAATCGCAGCATCATCAGCACCGCCCACGTTCTCAAAGTGTTGTAATTGGCCTTGGCCTTCATCGAGCACCAGATTAGTCACGGTAATCGTGTCGTTTTCTGGGTCACTCGTTGCGCCAATCAAGTCTTCCTCTTTGATGATCAACTGACCTTCTTCTAGGATGGTGCCTAAATCGATGTCCGTTGCCACAGGCTGATCATTCACATCTGTTACCACAACACTGATTTCGCCGGTATCTGTTAAGAAATCATCAGCGCCGTTGGTTGTACCATCATCCTCAACGGTATAGGTGAACTTAACGTTACCGTTGTATTCATCAGCAGCCGTAAATATCCAGTACGGGCCAGTAATCATAGCGTCATCAGCGCCGCCGACGTTCTCGAAGCGCTGTAATTGGCCCTGACCTTGATCGAGCACCAAACTGTTCACAGTAATCGTATCGTTTTCCGGATCAGTGGTTGCGGAAATCAGGTCTTCCTCTTTAATGACCAGCTGTCCTTCTTCAAGCATGGTGCCCAAATCAATGTCCGATGCCACTGGCTGGTCGTTGACTTCTGTCACCACAAGGCTGACTTCAGCGCTATCGGTTTTAAAATCATCCGCACTATTGGTTGTACCATCATCGATAATGGAGTAATTGAATTTAACGTCGCCGTTGAAATCATTATCTGCAATGAATATCCAGAACGGCCCCGTAATCCCAGCGTCATCAGCACCACCAGCATTTTCAAAGCGCGTTAGCTGACCTTGCCCTTGAGTAAGAGTTACGCCGGTTACCGTGAGGTTATGGTTTTCTAGATCAGAACTAGCTGCAATCAAGTCACCTTCAACAATCACGATTTGACCATCTTCCGCAATCGAACCTAAATCAACATTAGTCGCCACAGGAGCATCATTCACTTCCGTCACCTTAATAGTGAAGGTAGCTTGATTGGTTTGACCGGTATTCGGATCACCTGCGTCAATCAGACCGTTATTACCACCATCATCGAGGGTCGCATTGATTGTGACTAAACCACTCTGGTTGAGGTAGTTCTGGTCTGGGTCGGGTTTGAATGTCACCGCTCCATTGGTCAACGCGGTATTGATGTCAGCTTCTTTACCGGTAATCACCAACGAACCGTCTGGCTGCAATACAAACGTCACGTCAGGTGAGCTGGTAAACTCAAACACGCCTTGCGCTCCTGGCAGTGTTTGATCCACTTGTAACGTAAGAACATACGGCGCATCTGGGTTATCAAAGTTAGCGTCAACATCGTAGATACTGAAGTTGTCGATAGCGATGCTAATATCTTCCGGCGTTTCAATGTTGGTCACATTCACAAATGTCGGTTGATCGTTGATAGGATCAATCACTAAATCAACATCGAAGCTGGTTGGCGTACCTAAGTATTCGGTGTTATCAGCATCTGTATCCACAGAACGAACGGTAATCTGCAGTGGACCATTGATACCTAGAGCATTACCCGCATCACTATTATGTTCGCCAGAGTTAAATACGATCTTATCTAGCGACTGAGCTGGAACATCTAGAGTCCAGAGCTGTGTAATTGGGTCATAACTACCCAAGGTGGTTCCGTCAGGGTAGTAGATAGATGCATCTTGAGGAACGCCTGCCACTTCGACTCGAAGGGTTTCAGGTGCATTTTCAGTAAACGTCCCACTTCCTGTTGCAGACAGTTCTTTGTCCAAAATCGTCGCATTGATTTCGATATCAATATTTTGGCCTTCATTGCCTGTCACAGAGTCGGTCGGGTTAGTATCGACATCATCACCCACAGGGAGTACGTGGACTTCAAAGCTCGGCAACGTGCCTGCATTCGTAGGAACACCTAGCAAAGACTCTTGAGTAAAGACTTCGACACCAAACTCAAAGGTACCACTGAAATCTTTCGGCGGTAGAACAGAGATCTCACTTAGATCAAATGACGTTGACACGCTAGGCGGTAATTGGACACTCCAGACTCCCCCACCATTATTCTTCACAGTAAAGTCTGAATTGTTGTCGACTCTGAATTGGAAACCATCCGGCACGTCAGTAAATTTAATCGAAACAAAGGATTCTGAACCATCTAAATCCGTCAAACCAATTGAGATCGGGCTAGTTCCAGACAACGAGATTTCTTGATCTTCGCTACCCGTAATTTCGATAACATCAGGGTCACTACCTGGCCCTGTGACGAGAACATCATCCACGACAGGGACGACGTCGAAACTCACCGACGTTGAAAAAGATTCGCTTGTAGCATCTTCAGTTGTGCTAGAACCTCCCTCATTAAACGTCGCGGTGTCTAAAATATTCCCGCTCACAGTAACGCTAACAGTACTGACATCAACACCATTTACATCATCGTAAGTCGGGAAGTTCTCTTTCGGTCTAAACAGCACACCAGACAAGGCTCCATTCTCAATTTCCGTCTCAGTGAAAGATATTGATGTGCCTAAAGCCGTTCCAGTATCACTGTAAAATTCACCATTACTTGTGTCATTTAAGGTTAGAGTAATATCGGTGAAGCGCTCATTGCCGCCTTCAACACCATTAACTTGGTCTGCAACCGAACCCGAGAAATCAAGCACAATATAGGTGTCTTCATAACCCACAGCTTCAGCCCCCGGTTGGCCATCGATATCAACTGGGTCCAACGAGTCATCTAAAGAACCCGCGATATCGACAGAAATAGTTGGCGCTAAGTCAGTTACTGCGGAGACTTTAATAATGGCGCTGGTATCAAGTACGTTCTCATCACCCGATATCAGGTCTTTGGTGATCACCTTAAATGGCAAGTCAAAGTCACCTGAATAATTTGCAGGTAAATTCAATACCAAATCAGAAAAGTCTGGCACTACACCTTGTACCAAAGTGGACTGATACACATATTCGCCGTTAACGAAGTCAATCTCACCGCTGCCCCCAATGCTTATATTTATGATCGTTTGGTCAGAACCTCCTGGGTTAACAACCACGGTATCATCAATAACGATGGTAATTTGATCATTAAATGCATCGCCACCACTGAAACTAATAATACTTTCAAGAGCATCACCCAGCATGAGTTGAGTGTCTTCAATTGCGTCGATAGTTTGATCTGGTGTCGCAGTTATATCCGCTGCTATTTCGCCACCACCACTGATCTCTTCTGGGAAGGTCAAAATAACGTTACCCTCTCGTGGAACAATCGCAGAATTCTGGTCACCTAATTCGTCCCCCAAGTCTTCAACTTGAGTAAACACCGTCATCTTAATGCTGCTAGTGTTAGTCGAGATACCATCATCATATGGCGCTGTTAGATCTAAGCCTTCTGGTGCGCTAATCGTAAATGCATCTTCATCTGTGACTACCCAACGGCCATCCCCCTCATACACAGCACCAGTCACGAGCAGTTGACTCAACACCTCTTCTGGTAACGCGCCATCAGACGTAGTAGTCAACTGAACCACGACCTCGTTAACGACTTCATTAATAGCAAATTCAGGAGAGACATCTTCTTCTTTATAACGGATAACGTACTCACCATCCAAGGTTTCAACACCGCCACCATCTACGGCTTCGTTATCGCTATTGGTCGTAAATTTGATAACACCTGCGGCATCAGAGGTAATCGTTGCCAATTCTCCACTGCCATCTTCATTGGAGAAAACGATAAAGTTATCGTCAACTCCATCTCCATCTGGATCTTCAGGTTCCACAACAGGCACAACTTGTACTGTGATGGTGCCTGTAATTGCTGGATTAGCAACTACCCGGCCGCCCTCACCAACAATAGCGTCGTCGGTGTACTCGAAATCTCTCTCCTCCATCTCCACGACAGTTGTCAGCGTAAAGTCTACACTCGAGTTTTCTGGTGGTGTCATTTGGATAAAGTTATTCGCCAAAGCAATCTGAGTAAATTGCTCCGGTGTTTGACTAGCGTCTTTAGGAGTAATAGTTAACGTACCTGCACCATCGTTTACAACAGTAACATCACCATTTACAGTAGGTGTGACACCCGATGGAATACCGGAAATCGTAATCGAAGTGAAATGCTCATCAGAATCAATATAGTCTGCACCTTCGGGGTGCCAATCAATGTTGATAGCCGTATCTTCATCACCGTTAGTCGTGTTGACATAAGTTGCTGATGTATCGATTCGAGGTATAACAAGCACTCGAACCTCTTGATCGAAGGACAGTGTATGACCATCATTCTCAGTCACAATCACTTTACCTTGAATATGAATATTCTCGGTTGAAGAATCGACAGGTCTGATGCGGATCCCTGAGGTTTTACCTGCCTCAGTAATATTCGCTTCGTAGATAGGTTTGGATAAGTCAGGACTACCGCCCGGTCCAGTTTCGTAACCAACAAAGTTAAGATCAATAACCGTACCGTCGCCATCTTCGAGAATCACACCATCAGGAATACCTGAAAGGATTACAGTAATGGCTTCAGATCCATCTCCAGTTAGAGGAGAATCTGTTGGGTCATCAGGTTTACGTTCGCCAGACAATACAGTGAAGTCAAGCAGAGCAAAGCTATCGCCATTTTGACTCTCTTCAATGGTAGTTTGAACACCGCTTGTCGCGCCATCTGTAAACGTTGTCCAATCTGTGCCATTCGTTCCACCATAAGGAACATCAGCAACACCTTTAACCTCGACGTTGACCGTTTTTGTACCCAGTATTTCTTCATCGACTTGTTGAGGATTTATTGATAAGTCCGCGGTGTCTTTGACCACACCTGTAACGTCAAAAGTGAAGTTTTCATTACTGTGTTTAGTAGGAACAACTTCCACGTTAGCCAAATCGGAATACGCGATTTCTTGGTAATTGGTACCACTAACTGTAGGCACCACATCAGTTGTACCTAAAAAGTAAAGTACGGCGCCTTCTGTAATATTACTGATACGAACAAACAGTTCTTCAGAGCCATCGGTATCCACCGACCCAGTCATGGTAATGACTTCGTCTAACGTGAATGCGTCTTTGTTGTCTAAAGACCCGACGTAATCTGGATCATCGATATTGTCTTCGTTGATCTGAATTCGACTAACACTGAATGTGCCAGGGTCCGCATCTGCGGTCACATCAATAACAATACTTTGTTCCACAGAACGAGCCGTCGTCTTATCGTTTGCTCCACCGTTGGCTGAATCATCGTATGGGTTAAGCGTCTCTTCCGTAATTGCCGTCGCTTTGAACTCAATCTGCCCTGAGAAATTATCAATAGGGTTAACTACGGTGCTATTGATATCAGCAGATGCGATGATATAAACACCATTAACGGGCGTTAGCACATTGCCATTTTGATCAAGTAACTCAAACTTCCCGTCGCCTTGAACTGCTTCAAGTTCGTAGGTAATCGTCTCAGTATTACTGTTATCTTGCGACTCTGCGTTCAGCTGCAACGTGACATTGTCTTCATCTTCGTTGACTTGATACTGATACGTGCTACTGGTGTCATCCCAAGTCGCAATATCCGCTACAGCTTCAATCTCAATTCTGAAGTTTGAATTAACGGTGTGATCCGTACTGCCATTTTTCTCAATTTCAAGCTCATAGCGAACTCGCCCACCAGTTTCATCCGAACTAGCGTGTTGGTCAGGAACAAAGAACAGGTTGTCTATCGTCGCGATAGTTTGTCTTGGTTCACTCGGGTTTGGAGCGAAGCTTTGTTCGAGTTCAGGAGAGCCAAATATAATGCTCCCATTTGACTCAGGCACTAATTCAATGTAGTCAGCACCATCAAAGTAATAAAAAGTACCTTGGTGACTATCACCTCCGTTCGGGCTTTTAATCGTCAACTGCCCAATAGATTCAGCGTTATCTTGGTCATACAGACTAACTTGCAGCGCAACTTGCGCTGGCGCATTCGGCAAACCATTTTGGTTATCTTGAACATTCTCAAGAGTCGGCTCATCACCTGTTGCGTAAGGTATCGTTGAATCTCTACCCGCGTCCTCGAAGGTCGTCACTTTCAGCGCGATTCTTGTAGAGTCCCTATCAGTAATCGTGATATCTAACGGTGTTTCAGAGGTGTCTAAATCACCATCTGTCGCAATCACGTTAATCGAGAAGTCGATAGTGTCATCACCGTCATGATCTAGATAGCCGTTAGCTCTGAATTCAACCTCACCATTTGAGTTGATGCGTAGACGGCCAAGTTCACGAGTATCAGCACCGCCATTTGTTTGCTCGTAGACTCGAACTTGTTGGCTACCACTGTTTAAATCGAAGCCGCTACTGTATGGCCCATTGTTTCCGCTACGGAAAACAATATCTGCACCATTATTTGAGATACCCTCAATTCGACTCAGTACCGCACCATCAGCCCCCACATCCGTCGCATTAGCAAACATGTCGACTTTAGAGTTGTTGTAACCCTGCCCTTCAAGACGAGTAATCGATTGAGTTGTCACCAACGGAACATCATCAGTAACCGTGATTTTTAAATCGATCGCGTTTGATTGGTCTTGATCAAAATCTTCTGCAACAACAGAGAAATTAAGGTCAATCGCATTTTCATCTGCACCATCAGGGTGTTTAAGTGGTTTAAACAATTCAAATTGGTAGCTATTATCCGAGGTATCGAAAATAATCTCGAACACCGCTTCATTACTCGTTGCAGTTTGAGCAACGTAAGTAAATGTTGTGCCGTTTTGTGAAACAGCTAGCCACTCTAAGCTTTCTCCATCAGAGGTTAAGCCAGTCAGAACCAAATCTTCATCAACCAGCTCATACAGCACAACGCCATCCGCACCTTCATCAACAGTGAACAGTCCATTGATAATGGTATCTTCAGATTGATCGGAACCAATCCCAGTAAGATCGTCTTCATCAACAACCGTTTCACCCGTCGGCGCCGTCATTACGGGCGCATCATCTAGCACCTCGATTGGTAATACATATTGGTTAGAATCGTCGCCATCACCATCAACAGCAACAACATCAAACGGTATTGTGAGTGTATCGAGGTTGCTCGGTGTCGTAGCGTGATTGAGAGGGCCAAGCAAGGTAAACGTGTAAGCACCATCATCAGTCAGCACTAATGTGAAGATTGGCGTTCCGCCTGGGTCAGTTGCGCCTTGGTAGGTGGTCGTGTTAGCAGCACCTGTGATCTCAGTGATCTTAATACCTTCACTGCCCGACGATAGCGTTGCTTCCAAAGTTGATATATTACGTAGTTCGTAAACCTCGACTTGGTCTGCACCTTCTGTGGTTACAAACGAACCTGTCGCTTGTGCCAGAGCGCCCAAATCATCTTCATCAACCACAAACGTACTCGCGACAGTGGTGTCAGTAATGGTTGGTACATCATCGGTAATCGTCACCGTCAGAGGCTTCACCGCTGAGTCAGTGTTGTCTTTATCGACTGCGATCACTGGCAAGGTGAAGATTTGATCATTGTTACCTTGTACAGGCAGGTGATCTAACTCTTCCAACAAGGTGAATGTGTACTCTCCTAGAACCACGCTGCTAAAGGTGATGGTGAAGATATCCGTTTGGACACCGCCGCTTTCAACGTAACCAATATAATTATCGCTGTTTAGAGGATCTTCTTTTAACTGAACCACCAAACCATCCGCTTTCAGATCGCCTGATGTGTTGAATTGAGCCGGATCAATACGGAAGTGGCTCACATCATCACTTCCTGCTGTGAAAGTAATGGTTTCAGTTTGGCTAACAGGTAAACCCGGTGAAGAACCATCAATCAGATTTGCTTCAGCCAACGCGACAGTCGGTACGGTGTCGATAGTTGGTGGCGCGCCATCGGCAATAGTTAACGTCACTGTAGACGTCACGATATCGCCGTCTTTATCTTCAGATGTCACCGTAATGGTCTTGACGATATCGCCACTAGAGTGGTCTAGATTGCGGTTAGGTTCAAAACGTACATCCCCTTCGAGATTGATAAACAAGGAACCTTCAGTGAACACAAATTCTTGCTCACCCGTGTCGGTTTGTACCAAGGCTGTTTCAGCTTGATTGTCATACACAAACTTAGTGATTGTCGCGCCATCTGCACTTTGCGCAGGCATCACATCAAATGTCGTTGTGGTTGGTGTTCCCGTGGTTGGCTCAGTAATGTTGAGCGCACCTGACTGCATCAGCTGAACATCATCAGTAATAGTGACAGTCAGTGGTTTAGACGCTGAAATATCACCATCGGTATCTTCTGCGTAAACAGAAAGATCAAAGCTCAGATCGTTATTTCCCAAACCATCAACATGGTCTAAACGTTCAAGTAGAGTAAACGTATATTGACTCGGATTCGTATCATCAAAATCTAGAGTGAAGATAACTTTCTCAACACCCGAACCATCCGTCGTGAATGCTATGTAGTCGCCAGAGTTTGCAGGGTCTTCACGCAAACTCAGTGACAAACCATCCGACTTCAACGCGCCGTTGGTATTGAAGAGCCCTACTTCCACCACTATTTCAGCAATATCATCACTGCTTGCAAGTGAAGTAATGGTTTGAGTCATACTCACGGGATTTACGCTAGGCGTCGAACCATCCGCAAGTAAGCTTTCTGACAATGCCACACCCGGCACAACGTCGATTGTTGGCCCATCACCATCAACAATGGTGAGCGTAACCGTCGACGAAAAGATATCGTTATCAAAGTCTGAAGACGTGAACACAATTGATTTAACAATGTCGCCCGCAGAGTGATCAAGGTTTCTATTTGGCTCAAACCTTACATCACCATCTAGTGTCACAAACAGTGAACCTTCAGTGAAAACAAACTCTTGTTCACCACTGATGTTCTGATTCAGAGTAATTGGAGAACCACCGTCATACGTGAACTGCGTAATGTTCGCGCCGTCTGCACTTGGTATTGGCATCACATCAACGGTAGTTGTTGTTGGAGTACCAGAATTTGGCTCGGTAATGGTTAAGAAGCCATCTTGCATTTGCTGGATGTCATCTTCTATCGTAACCACCACATCGCGCTTTGTTGACTCAGAATCATCTGTATCAACAGCATAGATAGGTAAGCGGAAAGTAAGGTCGTTGTTGAGCACGCCATCAAGGTGATCAAGCGCCTCAATCAAGGTAAATGTAAACTGAGCTTTGTTTGCACTATCAAAGCTAATGGTAAATACATCGGTAACGTTACCCATACCATCATCGGTATAACCAATGTAGTCACCAGCAGAAGAAGGATCTTCTTTTAGTTGAACAACAAGACCACTTGATTTCAACAGATCGCCAGGATTGAATTCGTTGGTCGCAATTCTAAAGTGACTAAAATCATCACTTCCTTCGGTGTAAGTGATTGTGTGAGTCGAACTTACCGGAGAACCAGTTGGCGTCGAGCCATCCGCTAGGTTGACTTCCGATAAGTTAACATCTGGAACCACATTGATAACTGGATCGATACCGTCTTTAATCGTCAAAGTGACATCCGCGGTATCTGTATCGTTATCAAAATCACTGGTGGTGACGACAATCGTTCTTACAATGTCGCCAGATGAATGGTCTAGATCTCGGCTCGGTTCAAAACGAACTTCCCCTTCAATGGTGATGTACAGCAAGCCATCGGTTACGGTAAAGACTTGTTCTGTAGAGATGCTTGGGTCTAACGTTACAGCTGTGCCACCATCGTAAGTAAACTGTGTCACTTTCGCGCCATCAGCACTCTGCGTTGGCATAACATCAATGATTGGCGTCGTTGGTGGCGTACCCGATGCCAAATCAGCTAATGAAGGCTCAGTGATACTCAATGTACCATCTTGAACACCTTGTACGTCATCGGTAATCGCAACCGTCATTGGCGACATTGCAGAATCATCACCATCCGCATCAACCGCTAACACAGGGACATCGAAGCTTAGTATATTGTTTTGTAATCCATCGACATGATCTAATGCCTCAAGCAGTGTGAACGTGTATTGCCCTAAATTGCTCGTCGAAAAGCTGATCGTGAAGACGTTGGTTTCTACGTTAGAACCATCTTTAACGAAGCCAATGTAATTACCAGAATTAGCTGGTTGCTCTTTTATTTCGACATCTAGACCGTTCGATTTCAAAGCCCCTGAAGTATTGAACTGCGTAGGGTCAATTCTGAAATGGCTTACGTCGTCACTACCCGCTGTATAGGTAATGGTTTGTGTCATTGTCACTGGATTACCGGTTGGCACAGAGCCATCGGCCAGATCCACTTCAGATAACGTAATTCCGGGAACAAGGTCGATAGTAGGAAGGTCACCATCAACAATCTTCAGTGTCACTGTCGATGTGACAATATCGCCATCGAGGTCAACAGATGTCACCTCAATAGACTTAGTAATGTCACCAGCAGCATGGTTTTGATTGCGCACCGGTTCGAAACGTATCTCACCTTCCGTCGTAATGAATACCGAACCTTCCGTGAAGACGAACTCTTGTTCACCATTCACATTTAAATCAAGGCTTTCTGCAGTATTGCCGTCAAAAACAAATGAAGTGACTTTGGCTCCATCAGCGCTTTGGTTTGGCATCACATCAAAGGTATTCGATGTTTCTACACTTGTTGCAGGTTCACGACTGGTGATTGTGCCGTCTTGCATCAACTGCACGTCGTCGCCAATGGTCACGCCAAGCTGAGAAACTATCGAATCATCGCCATCACTATCAACCGCATACACAGGCAGATTAAAGCTTAAATCGTTGTTGCCACGAGCATCTTGATGATCCAGAGCTTCGATTAAGGTAAATGTGTATTCGCCTAAGGTTCCAGAGTTAAAGTCCAACGTAAATACTGTTGTCTCCACATTAGACGAACTGGTAGTAAAGCCAATGTACTTACCCGAGCCTTGAGGTTCTTCACGCAGTTCGACCGCTAAGCCATTCGATTTAAGTGCATCGTTAGTATTGAACTCGGTTGGTTCCAAACGGAAGCGAACCACATCATCACTTTGGTTGGTGAAAGTAATCGTCTGTGTTGAGCTGACCGCGCCAGCATTTGGTGCAGAACCATCAGCTAGGTTTGTTTCTGAGAGCGTGACACTTGGCACTGCATCGATGGTTGGAATATCACCATCGGTAATGGTTAGCGTAACGGTTGAAGTCACAGGATCGTTATCAAAATCACTTGAAGTAACGACAATCGACTTCACGATGTCTTCGCTGACAGAGTGGTCAAGGTCACGATTAGGTTCAAAGCGCACTTGGCCTTGAAGAGTGATGAATAACTCACCTTCTGTGAAACTAAACTGCTGCTCGCCTACGATGCTTTGATCCAGTGTTTTGACAATGCCGCCAAATGAGAATTCAGTGATCGTCGCACCATCGGCACTCTGATTTGGCATCACATCAATGGTGTTGGTTGTGATTGTTCCGTCTGCAAGATTTGGCTCAGTGATATCTAACGTACCGTCTTGCATGATTTGGACATCATCACCAATGGTCACATTGAGTTGAGACACCAGTGAATCATCGCCATCACTGTCGACAGCATAAACAGGCAGATCAAAACTCAAATCGTTCTTATCTAGGCCATCTACATGGTCTAACGCTTCAAGTAAGGTAAAGGTGTACTCACCTAGCGTGGTTGCCGAGAAACTAATGGTAAACACTGGAACTTCAGCGTTCGAACCATTGGTAATAAAACCTATGTAAGTGCCTGGATTAGCAGAGTCTTCTTTTATCTCAACCGCAAACCCATTCGATTTCAGTGCACCGCCCACATTGAACTCTGTTGGCTCAATACGGAAACTCGCCACATCATCACTTTGATTGGTGAAGGTAATCGTCTCTGTTTGACTTACAGCACTGCCGCTTGGCGCTGAGCCGTCACTAAGATTAGTTTCAGACAGAGTAACGCTTGGCACTGCATCAATGGTTGGGATATCACCATCAGTAATAGTCAGAGTGACCGTTGACGTCAGTACATCGTTATCTAAATCGCTTGAAGTCACCACAATCGACTTCACGATGTCTTCGCTCGCTGTGTGGTTTAGATTGCGATTTGGCTCGAAACGCACTTCACCTTGCAAGGTGATGAACAGTGAACCCTCAGCAAAGACGAATTTTTGTTCACCCGTATCGTTTTGATCGAGCGTTATTGCCGCTCCGTTATCGTAGATAAACTGAGTGATTGTCGCGCCATCGGCACTTTGACTAGGCATCACATCAACAGTGGCTGTCGTCGGAGTACCCGCAGCCAAATCAGCAACCGTAGGCTCAATAATATTAAGCGCTTGGTTTTGCATGACCTGTACATCATCACCAATGGTCACATTCAGTTGAGACACCAGTGAATCATCACCATCGCTATCAACGGCATAAACAGGAAGATCAAAACTCAGATCATTCTTCGCTAAGCCATCTACATGGTCTAGAGCTTCAAGTAAGGTGAAAGTGTATTGGCCTAAATTGGTATCCGAGAAGCTAATCGTAAACACGTTAGTTTCAACGTTCGAACCATCAGTCACAAAACCGATGTAGCCACCCGGTGTAGTTGGGTCAGCTTTCAGTTCGACCGCCAATCCGTTCGATTTCAGAGCACCACCAACATTAAAATCAGTCGGTTCAATACGGAAACTCGTCACGTCATCACTTTGGTTAGTAAAGGTAATGGTTTGAGTTGAACTTACCGCACTTGCATTCGGAGCAGATCCGTCGTTCAGATTCGTTTCTGACAGAGTAACGCTTGGCACCGTGTCAATCGTTGGGATATCGCCATCAGTAATGGTTAGCGTTACCGTTGAAGACACAAGATCGCTATCGGAATCACTTGAAGTTACGACTATCGACTTCACGATATCGCCACCAGTATGGTCAAGGTTACGACTTGGTTCGAAACGAATATCGCCTTGCAGAGTGATATACAATGACCCGTCAGCAACCACGAACTTCTGCTCACCTGTATCGTTTTGATCAAGCGTTAATACCGCCCCACCATCATAAGTGAACTGAGTAATGGTCGCCCCATCAGCACTCGCGGATGTTAATACATCAAATACTGATGTTGTTGGCGTGCCTGCAGCCAAGTCGGCAACAGTAGGCTCTTCGATACTAAGCGAACCACTCACCATCACTTGAACATCATCAGTAATCGTCACCGATAGTGATGACATTAACGAATCGTCACCGTCGGTATCCACTGCGTAAACTGGCAAGTCAAATATTAGGTCGTTATTGCCTTGAACAGGCGTGTGGTCAATCGCTTCCAGAAGCGTGAAGGTGTACTCACCCAAAGTGGTACTGCTGAAATCGAGTGTAAACACAGTGGTTTCGACATTCGAAATATCGGTCGTGAAACCAATATAATTGCCTGATCCTGTTGGTTCCTCTCGAATCTCAATGATCAAGCCATCGGACTTGAGCGCGTTGTTAGTATTAAACTCACTTGGTTCTAAACGGAATTTCTCAACATCGTCACTTTGATTAGTGAAAGTGATGGTTTCCGTTTGACTAACCGCGCTGCCACTTGGCGATGAGCCATCAGTTAAATCAGCTTCTTCAAGTACAACGCTCGGTACCGAATCGATAGTCGGATTGTCACCATCAGTAATGGTCAGCGTAATGGCTGAAGTCACCGGATCGTTATCGAAGTCGCTTGAAGTCACTGCTATCGACTTCACGATGTCTTCGCTAACGGAATGGTCTAGATCGCGATTAGGTTCAAAGCGCACTTCACCTTCAAGGGTGATAAACAACTCGCCTTCTGTGAAGCTGAACTGCTGTTCACCAGTGTCATTTTGATCAAGCGTTCTTAGCTGACCGTCATAAGTAAACTGAGTGATCGTCGCACCATCAGCACTTTGGTTTGGCATCACATCAATGGTGTTGGTTGTGATTGTGCCGTCTGCAAGATTTGGCTCGATAATATCTAACGTACCATCTTGCATGATTTGAACATCATCACCGATGGTCACATTCAGCTGAGACACCAGTGAATCGTCGCCGTCCGTATCAACCGCATAAACAGGCAGATCAAAACTCAGATCGTTATTATCTAGGCCATCTGCATGGTCTAGTGCTTCAAGTAAGGTAAAGGTGTATTCACCTAAGGTGCTCGTAGAGAAGGCAATAGTGAATACAGGAACTTCAGTGCTCGAACCGTTGGTAATAAAGCCTATGTAAGTTCCCGGATTAGCCGAATCTTCTTTTATCTCAACGGCAAAGCCATTCGATTTCAGTGCACCGCCCACATTGAACTCTGTTGGCTCAATACGGAAACTCGCTACATCATCACTTTGGTTGGTGAAAGTAATTATCTCGGTTTGACTGACTGCACTGCCGCTTGGAGCTGACCCATCCGTAAGATTGGTTTCAGACAAAGTAACGCTTGGCACTGCATCAATGGTCGGAATATCACCATCGGTAATCGTCAGCGTCACTGTGGAAGTCAGTACGTCATTATCTGAATCGCTTGAGGTCACCACTATCGACTTCACGATATCTTCGCTAGCTGTGTGGTCTAGATTTCGGTTTGGTTCGAAGCGTACTTCACCTTCAAGAGTGATGAACAACTCGCCTTCAGTGAAGCTAAATTGCTGCTCACCATTGTCAGTTTGATCCAGAGTGCGAACTTGACCGTCATACGTAAACTGGGTGATAGTCGCGCCATCGGCACTCTGATTTGGCATCACATCAATGGTGCTAGTTGTGATTGTTCCATCAGCCAGATTTGGCTCGATAATATCTAACGTACCATCTTGCATGATTTGAACATCATCACCGATGGTCACATTAAGCTGAGACACCAGTGAATCGTCGCCATCCGTATCAACCGCATAAACGGGTAGATCAAAGCTCAGGTCGTTATTCGCAAGACCATCCACATGGTCTAGCGCTTCAAGTAAGGTAAAGGTGTATTCACCCAACGTACTCGTAGAGAAGGCAAGCGTGAATACAGGAACTTCAGTGTTCGAGCCATCAGTGATAAAGCCGATGTAAGTACCCGGATTAGCAGAATCTTCTTTTATCTCGACCGCAAATCCATTCGATTTTAATGCACCACCCACATTGAATTCGGTTGGCTCAATACGGAAACTGGTCACATCATCACTTTGATTGGTGAAGGTAATCGTCTCAGTTTGACTAACTGCAGTGCCACTTGGCGCAGAGCCGTCACTAAGATTGATTTCAGACAGAGTAACGCTTGGCACTGCATCAATGGTTGGGTTATCACCATCCGTAATGGTCAGCGTCACTGTGGAGGTCAGTGCATCGTTATCTGAATCGCTTGAAGTCACCACAATCGACCTAACGATGTCTTCGCTAACCGTGTGGTCTAAATTGCGGTTTGGTTCGAAGCGAACTTCACCTTCAAGAGTGATGAACAACTCACCTTCTGTGAAGCTAAATTGCTGCTCACTATTGTCAGTTTGATCCAGAGTTCGAACTTGCCCGTCATAAGTAAACTGAGTGATCGTCGCGCCATCGGCACTTTGCTCTGGCATCACATCGATAGTATTCGTTGTGATTGTGCCGTCTGCAAGATTTGGCTCAGTGATATCTAAGGTACCATCCTGCATGATTTGGACATCATCACCGATGGTTACATTTAGCTGAGACACCAGTGAATCATCGCCATCACTGTCTACCGCATAAACAGGCAGTTCAAAACTGAGGTCGTTGTTGCCACGAGCATCTTGATGATCCAGAGCTTCGATTAAGGTAAATGTGTATTCGCCTAAGGTTCCAGAGTTAAAGTCCAACGTAAATACTGTTGTCTCCACATTAGACGAACTGGTAGTAAAGCCAATGTACTTACCCGAGCCTTGAGGTTCTTCACGCAGTTCGACCGCTAAGCCATTCGATTTAAGTGCATCGTTAGTATTGAACTCGGTTGGTTCCAAACGGAAGCGAACCACATCATCACTTTGGTTGGTGAAAGTAATCGTCTGTGTTGAGCTGACCGCGCCAGCATTTGGTGCAGAGCCATCACTCAGATTCGTTTCAGAAAGAGTAACGCTCGGAATAACCTCAATCGTAGGGTTATCACCATCAGTAATGGTTAGTGTTACGGAAGAAGTCAGCGAGTCGTTATCGAAGTCGCTTGAGGTCACGACAATCGACTTCACGATATCTTCACTAACGGAATGGTCTAGATCGCGATTTGGCTCAAAGCGCACTTCACCTTCAAGGGTGATAAACAATTCACCTTCCGTGAAACTGAATTGCTGCTCACCATTGTCATTCTGATCAAGTGTTCGTAACTGACCATCATAAGTGAACTGAGTGATCGTCGCGCCATCGGCACTCTGATTTGGCATCACATCAATGGTGTTGGTTGTGATTGTGCCGTCGGCAAGGTTTGGCTCGGTGATATCTAACGTACCGTTTTGCATGATTTGAACATCATCACCAATGGTCACATTAAGCTGAGACACCAATGAATCATCGCCATCCGTATCAACCGCATAAACGGGTAGATCAAAGCTCAGGTCGTTATTATCTAAGCCGTCCACATGGTCTAACGCTTCAAGTAAGGTAAAGGTGTATTCACCTAAGGTGCTCGTAGAGAAGGCAATAGTGAATACAGGAACTTCAGTGCTCGAACCGTTGGTAATAAAGCCTATGTAAGTTCCCGGATTGGCCGAATCTTCTTTTATCTCAACCGCAAAACCGTTCGATTTCAGTGCACCGCCCACATTAAACTCGGTTGGCTCAATACGGAAACTCGCCACATCGTCGCTTTGATTGGTGAAGGTAATCGTCTCAGTTTGACTGACTGCACTGCCACTTGGTAAAGAACCATCTGAAAGGTTGGTTTCAGATAAGGTAACGTTTGGCACCGCATCAATGGTTGGGATATCACCATCTGTAATAGTCAGAGTAACAGTTGAAGTCAGTACGTCATTGTCTAAATCGCTTGAGGTCACCACAATCGACCTAACGATGTCTTCGCTAGCCGTGTGGTCTAGATTGCGGTTTGGCTCGAAGCGAACTTCACCTTCAAGAGTGATAAATAACTCACCTTCAGTGAAGCTAAATTGCTGCTCACCATTGTCAGTTTGATCCAGAGTGCGAACTTGACCGTCATAAGTAAATTGAGTGATCGTCGCGCC
This sequence comes from Vibrio sp. G-C-1, assembly GCF_021728015.1. NCBI lineage: Bacteria > Pseudomonadati > Pseudomonadota > Gammaproteobacteria > Vibrionales > Vibrionaceae > Vibrio > Vibrio sp. G-C-1. The sequence goes on from NZ_JAKKCR010000010.1 coordinate 45,138, forward strand.
ATCGGCACTTTGCTCTGGCATCACATCGATAGTATTCGTTGTGATTGTGCCGTCTGCAAGATTTGGCTCAGTGATATCTAAGGTACCATCCTGCATGATTTGGACATCATCACCGATGGTTACGTTAAGCTGAGACGCCAACGAATCATCGCCATCGCTATCAACAGCGTAAACGGGTAGATCAAAGCTCAGATCATTATTTGCAAGGCCATCTACATGGTCTAACGCTTCAAGTAAGGTGAAGGTGTATTGACCTAAATTGGTATCCGAGAAGCTAATCGTGAACACGTTAGTTTCTACGTTCGAGCCATCCGTAACATAACCGATGTAGCCGCTCGGTGTGGTTGGGTCGGCTTTCAGTTCGACTGCCAGGCCGTTTGATGTGAGAGCGCCACCAACATTGAACTCAGTCGGTTCAATACGGAAACTTGTTACATCATCACTTTGATTAGTAAAGGTAATGGTTTGAGTTGAACTAACCGCGCTGCCACTTGGCGCAGAGCCGTCACTCAGATTTGTTTCCGACAAGTTCACAGTTGGAACATTATCAATGGTTGGGATATCACCATCGGTAATGGTCAAAGTGACGGTTGAGGTCAACACATCGTTATCGGAATCGCTAGACGTCACCACGATTGATTTCACGATGTCTTCGCTGAGTGTGTGGTCTAAATTACGATTAGGCTCAAAGCGCACTTCACCTTGAAGCGTGATGAATAGTTCACCTTCCGTGAAGCTGAACTGTTGCTCGCCATTATCATTTTGGTCAAGCGTTCGAAGCTGGCCATCATAAGTGAATTGCGTCACACTCGCCCCATCAGCACTCGCGGATGTTAATACATCAAATACTGATGTTGTTGGCGTGCCTGCAGCCAAGTCGGCAACAGTAGGCTCTTCGATACTAAGCGAACCACTCACCATCACTTGAACATCATCAGTAATCGTCACCGATAGTGATGACATTAACGAATCGTCACCGTCGGTATCCACTGCGTAAACTGGCAAGTTAAATGTTAGGTCGTTATTGCCTTGAATTGGTGTGTGGTCAATCGCTTCCAGAAGCGTGAAGGTGTACTCACCCAAAGTTGTACTGTTGAAATCGAGTGTAAACACAGTGGTTTCGACATTCGAAATATCGGTCGTGAAACCAATGTAATCGCCTGAACCTGTTGGTTCTTCTCGAATCTCAATGATCAAACCATCGGACTTGAGCGCATTGTTAGTATTAAATTCACTTGGTTCTAAACGGAATTTCTCAACATCGTCACTTTGATTAGTGAACGTGATGATTTGAGTAGAGCTCACCGCGCTGCCACTCGGGGCAGAGCCATCACTCAGATCCGTTTCAGAAAGTACAACGCCCGGTACCGCATCAATAGTCGGAATATCACCATCGGTTATCGTCAACGTTACGGTTGAAGTCAGAGAGTCGTTATCAAAATCACTTGAAGTCACCACAATCGACTTCACGATATCTTCGCTAACTGAATGATCTAGGTCGCGGTTTGGCTCAAAGCGCACTTCACCTTCAAGGGTGATAAACAGATCGCCTTCCGTGAAGCTGAATTGCTGCTCGCCATTGTCATTTTGATCAAGCGTTCGTAGCTGACCATCATAAGTGAACTGAGTGATCGTCGCGCCATCGGCACTTTGATTTGGCATCACATCAATGGTGTTGGTCGTCACCTTACCATCAGCTAGATTTGGCTCAGTGATATCTAACGTACCGTCTTGCATGATTTGGACATCATCACCAATGGTCACATTCAGCTGAGACACCAATGAATCGTCGCCGTCTGTATCCACAGCATAAACAGGCAGATCGAAGCTCAGATCGTTGTTATCTAAACCATCCACATGGTCTAGCGCTTCAAGTAGTGTGAAGGTGTATTCGCCTAACGTAGTACCGGAGAAGCTTAAGCTGAAGACAGGAACGTCCGTTCCAGCATCATCAATAAAGCCGACATAAACGCCAGAGTCTGCAGGGTCTTCTTTAAGCTCAACCGCAATGTTGTTCGACGTTAACGCACCACCTACATTGAACTCGGTCGGTTCGATTCGGAACTTCTCAACATCGTCACTTTGGTGAGTAAACGAGATAGTCTCAGTTTGACTCACCGCACTGCCGCTTGGTGTCGAGCCATCAGAAAGTTGTGTTTCTGATAGCGTCACGCTTGGTACGGACTCGATGGTTGGAATATCGCCATCAGTAATGGTCAGTACAACCGTTGCCGTTTCAACATCCACATCGCCATCGCTGGATGTCACCACAATCGACTTCACAATGTCTTCGCTAACCGTGTGGTCTAGATTGCGGTTTGGTTCAAAACGCACATCACCTTCAATAGTGATAAACAACTCACCTTCTGCGAAGCTAAATTGCTGCTCACCATTGTCAGTTTGATCCAATGTTCGAACTTGACCGTCATACGTAAATTGAGTGATCGTCGCACCATCAGCACTTTGCTCTGGCATCACATCGATAGTATTGGTTGTGATTGTGCCGTCTGCAAGATTTGGCTCCGTGATATCTAACGTACTATCCTGCATGATTTGGACATCATCACCGATGGTTACACTCAATTGAGAAACCAATGAATCATCGCCATCACTGTCGACGGCGTAGACTGGCAGATCAATGCTCAGATCGTTATTTGCAAGGCCATCCGCATGGTCTAATGCTTCAAGTAAAGTGAAAGTGTATTGACCTAAATTGGTATCCGAGAAGCTAATCGTGAACACGTTAGTTTCAACATTCGAGCCACCTGTAACAAAGCCGATGTAGCCGCCCGGAGTGGTTGGATCGGCTTTCAGCTCAACCGCCAATCCATGTGATGTGAGAGCACCGCCAACATTGAACTCAGTCGGTTCAATACGGAAGCTGGTTACATCATCACTTTGAGTGGTGTAAGTGATGGTTTGAGTTGAGCTAACCGCGCTGCCACTTGGTGAAGAGCCGTCACTCAAACTTGTTTCTGACAAGCTCACTGTTGGCACATTATCAATGGTTGGGATATCACCATCGGTAATGGTCAGCGTAACTGTGGAAGTCAGCACATCGTTATCGGAATCGCTAGACGTCACCACAATCGATTTCACGATGTCTTCGCTCAGCGTATGATCTAGATTACGATTAGGCTCAAAGCGCACTTCACCTTCAAGCGTGATGAACAACTCACCTTCTGTGAAACTAAATTGCTGCTCACCATTGTCATTTTGGTCAAGTGTTCGAAGCTGGCCATCATAAGTGAATTGCGTCACCGTTGCGCCATCGGCACTTTGATTTGGCATCACATCAATGGTGTTGGTTGTTGCAGTGCCAGCGGCCAAATCTGCGACGGTTGGCTCGACGATATCTAACGCACCGTCTTGCATGATTTGAACATCATCGCCGATGGTCACACCGAGTGGAGACATCAGCGAATCATCGCCATCACTGTCTACCGCATAAATAGGCAGGTCAAAGCTGAGGTCGTTATTGCCACGGGCATCTTGGTGGTCCAAGGCTTCAAGTAAAGTGAAGGTATATTCACCTAATGTGGTGCTAGAGAAACTCAGCGTAAATACCGTGGTTTCTACATTCGTCGCACTGGTCGTAAAACCAATGTAGTCACCCGAGCCTGCCGGTTCTTCACGTAGCTCAACGGCTAAACCATTCGATTTAAGATCGTCGTTAGTATTGAACTCCGTTGGCTCAATACGGAAACGAACCACATCATCACTTTGATTGGTAAAAGTAATGGTTTGAGTCGAGCTTACCGTGCTGCCACTTGGAGCAGAGCCATCACTCAGATTAGTTTCAGAAAGCGTAACACTTGGAATAACATCAATCGTAGGGTTATCACCATCCGTAATCGTCAGCGTTACGGTAGAAGTCAGAGAGTCGTTATCGAAATCACTTGAAGTGACCACAATCGACTTCACGATGTCTTCGCTAACTGAATGATCTAGGTCGCGGGTTGGCTCAAAGCGCACTTCACCTTCAAGGGTGATAAACAACTCGCCTTCTGTGAAGCTGAACTGCTGTTCGCCAGTGTCATTTTGGTCAAGCGTTCGTAGCTGACCATCATAAGTAAACTGAGTGATTGTCGCGCCATCAGCACTCTGATTTGGCATCACATCAATGGTGTTAGTTGTGATTGTGCCATCAGCCAGATTTGGCTCGATGATATCTAACGTACCGTCTTGCATGATTTGAACATCATCACCGATGGTCACATTCAGCTGAGACACCAGTGAATCGTCGCCATCCGTATCAACTGCATAAACGGGTAGATCAAAGCTCAGGTCGTTATTTGCCAAGCCATCTACATGGTCTAACGCTTCAAGTAAGGTAAAGGTGTATTCACCTAACGTAGTAGCAGAGAAACTAATGGTGAACACTGGGATTTCAGAGCCGGAACCGTTGGTAATAAAACCGATGTAAGTCCCCGGATTAAAAGAACCTTCTTTTATCTCAACCGCAAAACCGTTCGATTTCAGTGCACCGCCCACATTAAACTCGGTTGACTCAATACGGAAACTCGCCACATCATCACTTTGATTGGTGAAGGTAATCGTCTCAGTCTGACTGACTGCACTACCGCTTGGTGCTGAACCATCATTAAGGTTGGTTTCAGACAGAGTCACACTTGGCACGGCATCAATGGTTGGGATATCACCATCGGTAATCGTCAGCGTCACTGTGGAAGTCAATACGTCATTGTCTGAATCACTTGAAGTCACCACTATCGACTTCACGATGTCTTCATTAGCCGTGTGGTCTAGATTACGATTGGGTTCAAAGCGAACTTCACCTTCAAGAGTGATGAACAACTCACCTTCTGTGAAGCTAAATTGCTGCTCACCATTGTCAGTTTGATCCAGAGTGCGAACTTGACCGTCATAAGTGAACTGGGTAATCGTCGCACCGTCAGCACTTTGCTCGGGCATCACATCGATGGTATTGGTTGTGATTGTGCCATCTGCAAGATTTGGCTCAGTGATATCTAAAGTACCATCCTGCATGATTTGGACATCATCACCGATGGTTACGTTAAGCTGAGACGCCAACGAATCATCGCCATCGCTATCAACGGCGTAAACGGGTAGATCAAAGCTCAGATCATTATTTGCCAAGCCATCAACATGGTCTAACGCTTCAAGTAAGGTGAAGGTGTACTGGCCTAGCGTACTCGTAGAGAAGGCAATGGTGAACATTGGCACTTCAGTGCCCGAACCGTTGTTAATAAAGCCGATGTAAGTACCTGGGTTAGCAGAATCTTCTTTTATCTCGACCGAAAATCCATTTGATGTCAAAGCGCCACCAACATTGAACTCCGTTGGTTCAATACGGAAGCTTGTCACATCATCACTTTGATTAGTAAAGGTAATGGTTTGAGTTGAGCTAACCGCGCTGCCACTTGGTGCTGAGCCATCACTCAGATTTGTTTCTGACAAGCTCACTGTTGGAACATTATCAATGGTTGGGATATCACCATCGGTAATGGTCAACGTGACGGTTGAGGTCAGCACATCGTTATCGGAGTCACTAGACGTCACCACGATCGATTTCACGATGTCTTCGTTCAGCGTGTGGTCTAGATTACGATTAGGCTCAAAGCGCACTTCACCTTGAAGCGTGATGAATAGTTCACCTTCCGTGAAGCTAAACTGCTGCTCGCCATTATCATTTGGGTTAAGCGTTCGAAGTTGGCCATCATAAGTGAATTGAGTGATCGTCGCGCCATCGGCACTTTGATTTGGCATCACATCAATGGTGTTAGTTGTCACTGTGCCAGCGGCCAAATCTGCGACGGTTGGCTCGACGATATCTAACGTACTATCTTGCATGATTTGAACATCATCGCCGATGGTCACACTTAACGGTGACATTATTGAATCATCACCATCACTGTCTACCGCATAAACAGGCAGTTCAAAACTGAGATCGTTGTTGCCTCGGGCATCTTGATGATCCAAAGCCTCAAGCAGAGTAAAAGTATATTCACCTAATGTGGTGCTAGAGAAGCTCAGCGTAAATACCGTGGTTTCTACATTCGTCGCACTGGTAGTAAAACCAATGTAGTCACCCGACCCTGCCGGGTCTTCACGTAACTCAACGGCTAAACCGTTCGATTTAAGATCATCGTTAGTATTGAATTCCGTTGGCTCAATACGGAAACGAACCACATCGTCACTTTGATTAGTGAACGTGATGATTTGAGTAGAGCTCACCGCGCTGCCACTCGGGGCAGAGCCATCACTCAGATTCGTTTCAGAAAGGGTAACGCTTGGAATGACGTCAATCGTCGGGTTATCACCATCCGTGATCGTCAGCGTTACGGTTGAAGTCACCGGATCGTTATCGAAATCACTTGAAGTGACCACAATCGACTTCACGATGTCTTCGCTTACCGAGTGGTCTAAATTACGATTTGGTTCAAAGCGCACTTCACCTTCAAGGGTGATATAAAGCTTACCTTCCGTAAAGCTAAACTGCTGCTCACCAGTGTCATTTTGATCAAGTGTTCTTAGTTGACCGTCATAGGTGAACTGAGTGATCGTCGCGCCATCAGCACTCTGATTTGGCGTCACGTCAATGGTGTTGGTTGTGATTGTTCCATCAGCCAGATTTGGCTCAGTGATATCTAACGTACCGTCTTGCATGATTTGGACATCATCACCGATGGTCACGTTTAGCTGAGACACCAATGAATCATCGCCGTCCGTATCGACCGCATAAACAGGCAGATCGAAGCTCAGATCGTTCTTATCTAAACCATCTACATGGTCTAACGCTTCAAGCAGAGTAAAGGTGTATTCACCCAATGTGCTCGTAGAGAAAGCAATCGTAAACACTGGGATTTCAGCGCCCGAACCGTTGGTAATAAAGCCAATGTAAGTACCCGGATTAGCCGAATCTTCTTTTATCTCAACGGCAAAACCATTCGATTTCAGTGCTCCACCCACATTGAATTCAGTCGGTTCAATACGGAAACTCGCCACATCATCGCTTTGATTGGTGAAGGTAATCGTCTCAGTTTGACTGACTGCACTGCCGCTTGGCGCAGAGCCATCAGCAAGATTTATTTCAGACAGACTAACGTTTGGCATTACATCAATGGTTGGGATATCACCATCGGTAATGGTCAGCGTCACTGTGGAGGTCAGTACGTCATTGTCTGAATCGCTTGAGGTCACCACAATAGACTTCACGATGTCTTCGCTAGCCGTGTGGTCTAAGTTACGATTTGGCTCGAAGCGTACTTCACCTTCAAGCGTGATGAACAACTCACCTTCCGTGAAGCTAAATTGCTGCTCACCATTGTCAGTTTGATCCAGAGTGCGAACTTGCCCGTCATAAGTAAACTGAGTGATCGTCGCGCCATCGGCGCTTTGCTCTGGCATCACATCGATGGTGTTAGTTGAAACAGTGCCATCAGCCAAATTTGGTTCGACAATATCTAACGTACTGCTCTGCATGATTTGAACATCATCACCAATGGTTACACTCAATTGAGAAACCAATGAATCATCGCCATCACTGTCAACGGCGTAGACTGGCAGATCAAAGCTCAGATCGTTATTTGCAAGGCCATCCGCATGGTCTAATGCTTCAAGTAAAGTGAAGGTGTATTGACCTAAATTGGTATCCGAGAAGCTAATCGTGAACACGTTAGTTTCAACGTTCGAGCCATCAGTAACAAAGCCGATGTAGCCGCCCGGAGTGGTTGGATCGGCCTTCAGCTCAACCGCCAATCCGTTTGATGTAAGAGCGCCACCAACATTAAATTCAGTCGGTTCAATACGGAAGCTTGTCACATCATCACTTTGAGTGGTGTAAGTAATAGTTTGAGTTGAACTCACCGCGCTGCCGCTAGGTGCAGAGCCATCACTCAGATTAGTTTCAGACAAGTTCACAGTTGGAACATTATCAATGGTTGGGATATCACCATCGGTAATGGTCAACGTGACGGTTGAAGTCAGCACATCGTTATCCGAGTCACTAGACGTCACCACAATCGATTTCACGATGTCTTCGTTCAGTGTGTGGTCTAGATTACGATTAGGCTCAAAGCGCACATCACCTTGAAGCGTGATGAACAGTTCACCTTCTGTGAAGCTAAATTGCTGCTCGCCATTATCATTTTGGTCAAGTGTTCGAAGCTGGCCATCATAAGTGAATTGCGTCACCGTTGCGCCATCGGCACTTTGATTTGGCATCACATCAATGGTGTTAGTTGTCACTGTGCCAGCGGCCAAATCTGCGACGGTTGGCTCGACGATATCTAACGTACTATCTTGCATGATTTGAACATCATCACCGATAGTGACGTTTAACGGAGACACCAGTGAATCATCGCCATCACTATCTACCGCGTAAACAGGTAAATCAAAACTGAGGTCGTTGTTGCCACGGGCATCTTGGTGGTCCAACGCTTCGATGAGTGTGAACGTGTATTCACCTAATGATCCAGAATTAAAGCTTAATGTGAATACTGGAGTTTCTACGTTCGTCGCACTGGTCGTAAAACCAATGTAGTCACCCGACCCTGCCGGGTCTTCACGTAACTCAACAGCTAAACCGTTCGATTTAAGATCATCGTTAGTATTGAACTCCGTTGGCTCAATACGGAAACGAACCACATCATCACTTTGATTGGTAAAAGTAATAGTTTGAGTCGAGCTTACCGCGCTGCCACTTGGAGCAGAGCCATCGCTCAGGTTAATTTCAGAAAGCGTAACACTTGGAATAACATCAATCGTCGGGTTATCACCATCAGTGATCGTCAGCGTAATGGTTGAAGTCACCGGATCGTTATCGAAGTCGCTTGAAGTCACGACAATCGACTTCACGATATCTTCACTCACTGAGTGGTCTAGATCGCGATTAGGCTCAAAGCGCACTTCACCTTCAAGGGTGATAAACAGTTCGCCTTCTGTGAAGCTGAACTGCTGTTCTCCTGAAATACTTTGATCCAGTGTGTTTACGACACCGTCATAAGTGAACTGAGTGATCGTCGCGCCATCAGCACTTTGATTTGGCATTACATCAATGGTGTTGGTTGTGATTGTACCGTCAGCAAGATTTGGCTCGGTGATATCTAACGTACCGTCTTGCATGATTTGAACATCATCACCGATAGTCACATTAAGCTGAGACACCAATGAATCGTCGCCGTCCGTATCAACCGCATAAATAGGCAGATCAAAGCTCAGATCGTTCTTATCTAAACCATCTACATGGTCTAACGCTTCAAGCAGAGTAAAGGTGTATTCACCCAATGTGCTCGTAGAGAAAGCAATCGTAAACACTGGGATTTCAGCGCCCGAACCGTTGGTAATAAAGCCAATGTAAGTACCCGGATTAGCCGAATCTTCTTTTATCTCAACCGAAAATCCATTCGATTTAAGTGCACCGCCCACATTAAACTCTGTTGGTTCAATACGGAAACTTGCTACATCGTCGCTGCCTGCGGTAGAGGTAATCGTCTCGGTTGCGCTAACTGTACTTCCGCTGGGAGCAGAGCCGTCATTAAGGTTGGTTTCAGAGAGAGTCACAGGCGGGATCAAATCAATGATCGGATCTTGGCCATCGGTAATACTTAACTCAAGCGTCGAACTATCAGTATCCCCATCACCATCTTCGGCTAAAAATGAGAACTGTTTGACGATAGTTTCACTGCTTGAGTGGTCGATATCACGAGCGACTTCAAAACTGAAGTCACCGTTTAATGAGATAGTGACGACACCTTCAGTAAAACTGAAAATCTGGGTAGCATCGGGGAGCAGGCTTTGATCGAGTGAGTAATCAACACCGTCGTAGTTAAACGATTGAATTGTAGAACCATCTGCGCCTTCAAAATTGAACAGGTTATACGAAACAATAGTATCGCCCGCTAAGGTCGGCTCGGTGACTGATTCAACCTTATCAACTAACTCAACGACATCGTCTTTAACATTGACGAGGATCTCAGCAGCTTCTGGTGTGTTCGAACCTCCAGACAGTGCAGAACGGTCGCCATCTGCATCAACAGCATAAATTGGCAATGCAAAAGTTAGCAGCGCATCTTCAGCGCCTTGATGAGAAAGTTCTTCATAAAGATTAAAATCATAGTTGCCCAATGAAGGGCTATCAATTTTAACGTCAAAGACCGTAATTCTCGAACCATTGACCTCAACATAACCTTCGTAAGTTCTTACACCGTTGGTTTCATCAATCAACTCAAGTAGCACAGCCTCGCCATTTGAAACCAAGCTGCCACCAGTATTAAATTCTGTAGGTTCAAGTTCATAATGGTCAATGATGTCACTTTCAAAAATGTCCGCGGTGATACTGCCAGTGCCAGACACTGGCGCCGTGCCCTCTTGTGAGCCGCCAACAATACCCGCTTCATCAACGTCAATACTGTCAACATTAATGATAACCGGGCTATCGCCATCAGTAATGGCAATGTTGATCGTATTGGTTACAACATCTTGGTCAAAATCGGTAATCGTGATTGGCAAAGCGAACGTCAGTGAATCGGTACCCACTTGTTCTATTGGATTAGACTGCTCGAATTTATAGGTGCCATCGGTATCTAGAGAGATAGTGAGAACAACCTCACCTCGACCTTGGATGGACAGAGTAATCGTTGTTCCATCATCAGAAAGTCTCGCAAGCGTGTTTTGATTATCACTGAGCAACCCATCAAACTGGTCCAGTGCACTTGCATCAAATACGGCTGATTGAAGGTTATCACTACCAATATTTGAGAACGTCCCTTCGATTGCCGCGCTGCTAGTTTCAACGTTAGTGATATTGACACTTTCAACAGACGGATCTATCCCGTCAAACACTGAAACTTGTGCGTTAACGGGTGTTGCTAGCGGGTTCCCAGCGGTGTCTTCACCTTGAATATCAAAGGCAATATCTATTTGATCGCCAGTGTAAGAAACCTGACCACCGCCAACCGACGGTACATGATCAATCGGCTGGGAAATCGTTGTGGTTAGAGAAAGCTCAATGTTATTGCCAACACTGACGGCATCAATGTCGATACGTAATACTTCGTCGGTACCTTGAACACCAACGATAGAATTAGTCGTCGCGTCATAGGTGAAGATAACGGACTGACCACTTGAAGTAATGTCGCTGTTTAATTCACTAAGTAGTGAAGCGAGGGATAAAGTTTCTGGAATGAAAGAGTCAGGGGCGAGAGCTAAACTACCAGCAATAATCGTTTCTGTCGTTGTTACAGATTGGGGATAGGTATTGCCAGATATGGAGCCTTCAGTCAGTGTTTCACTGATTGATTGGCCACCTGATGAACGAGTGATCGATCTGAATTCTTCTCTGTCTTCATCAACAGTTTGTTCTGCTAGACCAGCGGTCTCAAAGAAAGTCGATGGATGAGTTTCAGTGTAGTTATAGTCAATCGTCACAAAGCCAGCATTTGCAGAACCTAGTCCGCCACCAGCAGCCGTTGCTTCTAAGATTTGAGTCGGATCGGCACCACCTAAAATGGCTTCTTGAATTGCAGCAAGGTCGTCTTCAGTGAAGGTTTCTGCGTCTGCTTGCTGTAAGTCAAAATTAACCTCACCAGCTATTAGGGCATCTACCCATGCAGCGTTGTCATCAACACAACCGACGCAATTCTCTGCAACCGGAATCGAATCATTCTGAACGCCTAACACAAGCTCTGACTTGTTGGCCGTAATCACGATCTCATTTTCACGGATGGTATCGCCAACTGAAACTTTTCTTGCGCTGCCGTCTGGCTTAACTACGACGACATCTCCACTCGTTGCTTCAACTACCGCAACCTGTCGCGAAACTTCAATATCCATACATCCCCCGTTGTCACAAAGCACTATTTTTAAGCGCTGTGAAAATTATTTGTAATAGCAATTTCAGGTTTTAATTGAACACATACTTAGCTCTCATCAATGGCAATCCATTGTTATACCCAATCGGCTTGAAAAGAGAGAAGTATTTCACCTGTTTTTTTATAGTTTACTTACCCTTAAGCCTAGTCTTCCCCATAAAAAATGCCATGTCTGTGCGAAGAGACATCTTTTCGCAAATCCAAGTATTCTTTCAAGGCTTAAAAACCCTAGTCAAAAGTTAGTAGGATGCTGATTAATATGCAAATGAGCGCGCAATATAAATACACATCTTCGTTTTATAAATATATACAGTAACAAAGTTGATAAATCATTAGCGAATACAGGGCATTAATAGCGGTAAGCTCTGCATCCTTAGTAAAGCAGAGGCAAGTCCCATCTTTGAGACACCTCTCAGAATCAATGTGATGATTTTTCGCTCACAAACCATGAGATAAACCGTAGAATACGAGCCTTTTAGCCTATTAGTTCACAGCCAAGAAAAGACTACTTACTGAGATGCGAGAATAGAATTTTTGTTGCTCGACAAAACAAAAAAGCCCACTAAGTTGAAACTTAGTGGGCTTTAAAATCAGTATGTAGCGTTACGCTTTTAACAATCAAACACTATGATTTAGCGAGGCGATTTGCCGTCCAAACATAAAGCAGCTCAAGTGCGATAGTTGCACCAGCCAATGCTGTAATCTCGCTTTGGTCATACGCAGGTGAAACCTCAACAACATCCATACCGACCATGTTGATACCTTGCAGGCCACGGATAATTTTCAGAACTTTGTCTGAATTCAAACCGCCGCATACTGGCGTACCTGTACCCGGAGCAAAAGCAGGATCCAGACAATCGATATCAAACGTTAAGTACACTGGCTTATTACCAACAATACCTTTCACTTGAGCAATGATCTCGTCAACGCTCATGTCATTGGCTTGCATCGCATTAATGACATTGAAGCCGTGACCTTCCTGCTTGTACTCTGTACGAATACCAATTTGCACTGAATGTTCAGGCGAAATTAAACCTTCATTTGGCGCATGGTAGAACATAGTACCGTGATCGTAACGACTGCCCTGACTGTAAGTGTCAGTGTGCGCGTCGAAGTGAATCAGAGCCATCTCACCGTACTTCTTGCCGTATGCTCTTAACAAAGGCAGTGTAATGAAGTGATCGCCACCTAAACCTAACAGAGTTTTACCATTGTTTAGAATCGCATCAGCAGCCGCTTCTAAACGCTGAGTTAGGTCTTCTGCATCACCACAATCAAACACAAGATCGCCAGCATCAATCACCGAGGTATGTTCAAATACATTGAAGTCCCAAGGGAATTTTTTGCCTTCCCACGCCAAGTTTACCGACGCACGACGAATCGCATCTGGTCCCATACGAGCGCCCGGACGACCCGACGTCGCCATATCTAACGGCGCACCTAACACAACCACATCGGCATCGCAATCGATTGGGTTCTGTACCAATGGACGACGCATAAACGTCATGGCGTTGGAATACAGCGAGTAATCTGGTTTCGTAAATAGATCGTTCATTAAAAATCCTCAAGATAGGTGTAACCCATCAGGCCTTGCTCTAACTCTTCAAGTACGCTTTGCTGCTCTTGTGCTGGTACTTTTGCTGTTACCAGTTCTTTGTAGTTCTGACGAATCAGGTCCATATCGATGTGAACATAACGCATCATGTCTTCAACCGTGTCGCCTTCGTTGATGTAATCGATGTTCGCTTCACCGCTTTCGTCAACGTTGACCACTACGCTGTGCGTATCACCAAATAGGTTGTGCATATCGCCCAAGATCTCTTGGTATGCGCCTACTAAGAAAAAGCCCATCAGATAAGGTTCATCTGGGTTCCATGCAGGAACTGGCAACGTTGTTTCAATACCTTGACCATCAACGTACTGATCAATCGTACCGTCAGAATCACATGTGATATCCAGTACCACAGCGCGTCGCTCATCCGCATTATCCAAACCACTTAGAGGCAATACAGGGAACACCTGATCGATACCCCAAGCATCTGGCAGCGATTGGAACAACGAGAAGTTCACGAAAAACTTATCAGCCAAACGCTCGCTCAACTCATCCAAGATTGGACGGTGGTAGCGGTTTTTAGTACTCATGCGAGAGCTAAGTTCGTAGTTAATTCGCAAAGACATCTGTTCTGCCCAAGCACGATGCTGAAGGTTCAGCATGCCTGTTGCAAATTGGTTGTGTGCTTCTGCGATATCACTCTGCGTGTCGTTATAGATCTCGATCAACGCTCGATCATCGTTACCTGCATCTAGCTCTAAGAAGTTCCTCCACATGTTGTTTAGCAACATTGGTGCATCAGCTTCAGGCGCAGCCATATCTTCTGGCGAGTAGCTTTCAGTACCAATCACGTTGGTGATCAATACAGCATGGTGCGCAGTCAGTGAGCGACCAGATTCCGAAATAATCACAGGCTGTGGTTGATTGTAGAGCTTACAAATATCCCCGACTGTCATCACGATGTTGCGAGCGTACTCAAGCAAGCCGTAATTCATTGAGTTTGAAGATTGGCTGCGTGTGCCGTCGTAATCAACCGCCAAACCACCACCAACATCTAAGTACTTCAATTGAGCACCGATATCGCGCAGTTCACAGTAGAAGCGAGCCGCTTCGCTCACACCATTTCTTACATCACGAATATTGGCCATTTGTGAACCAAGATGGAAATGCACTAACTCTAGAACATCAAGCTGATCTTCTGCTTTCAAGCGTTCAATAACGGTAAGCACTTGTGATGCAGACAAACCGAACTTCGACTTCTCACCACCACTTGCTTGCCATTTACCTGCGCCTTGAGAAGCAAGACGAATACGCAAACCTAAACGAGGTTTCACGCCAAGCGCTTTCGCTTCAGAAAGAACAAGATCAAGCTCAGATAGCTTCTCTAGAACGATAAATACTTTATGACCCAGCTTTTCGCCAATAAGAGCAAGACGGATGTATTCTCTGTCTTTGTAACCGTTACACACGATCACCGAGCTCGCTTTTTGAGCCAGTGCCAATACCGCTAATAGTTCAGGCTTGCTGCCCGCCTCTAAACCAAGCTGCTTCTGCTCTAATTGAGCTTGGCTCGCTAAGATCTCGTCAACCACTTCTTTCTGTTGGTTAACTTTAATCGGGTAAACAAGTAGGTAACGGTTATCGTACTGATATTCGTCGATCGCTTGGTTGAATGCGTTACAGATATTGTGCACACGTTGATGCACGATTTGAGGAAAACGCACAAGAGCAGGCAAACCAATATTTCGCTGCTCTAACTGTTTTACGATCTGACTAAGAGGAACTTGATGATCGGTTTCGCTCGGTGAAACATACACCTCACCGTTATCATCAATTCCATAAAAACCTTGGCTCCAGTGCTTTACATTATACTCAGCACGGATGCGTTCCAAATTAACCGAATTTTCCAATTCTAGAGACCTCACACTATAGGGCCATCGACAGAAGATACCTCATTGGAATAGCGAGGTATAACCCAACAAAAAACGTTCGAAAACGATTTGTTGGCTGCATTAACCGATATTATTAAGAGTGAGTCCAACCATTGATATTTGTGGTTACGATTACGTTTTTTTATCGTCGAACCGACTTAAAGTGACAGGTAAGGTATTACAAGGTTTTAGACCAAAAAACAGGCTGAAGCGCATGAGATTTAAAGCACTTTCTAACAAAAAATCAGGTGAATAAAATACCAAAGACACATAAAATTCTTGGCTAATCAGGTCAAGTTAAGTCAGGGTTTTGACAAATATGACCACTTCCCAATCTGAACTCTCGCTATCACAAACACTACTTGTATCCCACGATTCGAGGCCTATAAACACTTCGTTCTTCCTACTAAAACTCGCTCACTTCAATGTTGTAACCGCTCAATTTTTGAACTTTTCTCGCGCATATCTTGTATTCGGTTCGATCTTCTTGTAATTTCAGCTGACCAACCAATCGGTCAGCTTTCGAATTTAGGGGATACTATGAGCCATAATCTAGACCTTGAACCAACCACGTCGAACATCAACGACATGGATAAAATATTCAACCGACAAAAAGATCACTACCGCAATAATGTTAACCCTACGCTTGAGCAGAGAAGAAAAAACCTCTCGGAATTAAAAGCGTTGCTAATACGCTACCAAGAGCAATTGATTGACGCAGTGTCTGAAGATTATGGCCATCGCGCAAAACACGACAGCTTGATTGCTGATATCACCCCTTCTCTTCACCAAATTAATTACAGTGATAAGAACCTTAAGAAGTGGTTGAAGCCATCACGCCGCAAAGCCGGTTTGATGCTGACGCCAGCAAAGATCACGGTTCATTATCAGCCTGTGGGCGTTGTAGGCATCATTGTTCCATGGAACTTCCCAGTCATGCTCTCTTTAGGCCCTCTGATCACAGCGTTAGCGGCGGGCAACACTGCAATGCTCAAGATGTCCGAGTTTACTCCTGCGACCAACCGAGTTTTAAAAGCCATGCTGGCCGAAGGCTTTAGTGAAGATCAAGTCGCGATTATCGAAGGTGAAGCGGATGTTTCCGCTAAATTTAGCCAGCTCCCGTTTGACCATATTCTATTTACTGGGTCGACCTCTGTGGGTAAGCACGTCATGAGAGCAGCAGCCGACAACTTAACGCCAGTAACTTTGGAGTTAGGCGGCAAGTCTCCAACGATTATTGCTCCCGACTTTGATGTGGCTGACGCCGTTGAACGCATCCTGTTTGCAAAAAGCTTAAACGCTGGCCAGATTTGTGTGGCGCCCGATTACATCTTATTGCCACGAGAAAAAGTCGATGCGTTCATCACAGCTTATAAGCTGTACTTCAAAAAGCTGTATAAAGCAGGCATTGAGAGCAAAGACTTAACTTCAGTGATCGATATGCGTCAATACAATCGTTTGAAGGGGGTGATTACAGATGCTCAATCTAAAGGCGCAGTTGTTCACACCGTCACCGAACAAGCTCAAGACGATGTAAACCACAGAATGACGCCGCACCTTCTCACCGAAGTGAACGACGACATGGTCGCAATGCAAGAAGAGTTGTTTGGCCCCGTACTGCCTATCGTTCCTTATGATTCTATTGAAGAGGCGATCAGCTACATCACAACAAGAGAACGTCCGCTTGCTTTGTACCTGATGAGTCATGATAAGCAGACTCAAGATCTAATCTTATCGAGCACGCACTCTGGCGGCGTGTGTATTAATGATTCTTTGGTGCATGTGGCTGCAGAAGACGCGCCGTTCGGTGGCATAGGCCCTTCAGGCATGGGACACTACCATGGCATTGAAGGCTTTAAGACCTTTAGTCATGCTAAAACCGTTCTAAGTAGAGGTAAAATTAACTTCACCAAGTTAATGCACCCTCCTTACAACAATCCAGTTAAAAAGATTCTGTTCAAAGTACTCAATAGATGATCACTAAAAGACAAAAAATCCTAGATGCTGCACTCTTGCTCTTCTCTCAACAGGGGCTAGAGGGCACATCTACCGGACAAATAGCGAAAACAGCCGGCGTGGCAAAAGCGACGTTGTTTCACCACTTCGAGAACAAATCTCTATTGATTGATGAACTGTTTCGCGAGCTGAAGTTGGAGCTATTCTCTACCCTTCAACAACACACTGATATTGCTGAGCAGGATCTCTATCAAGCCTTTAAGTTCATGTGGATCACTGGGATTGAATGGGCACTAGAAAATCCGGTTGCGATGAAGTTCTTCACCAATGTTCATTTCGACCCAACGACCCAAACTCGAGAAGTAATCGTCTCGCAGATGTTCGCGTCGCTAGACGAGATCATTTTGAAAGGACAAGAGGACGGTGAATTGATGGCATTAGACATTAACCTTGTAAGGCACTTCATCCACAGTCACTTTCTGATTTGTGCAAACTGGCTTATTGAGCAAAACGAATCTCCACCAGAGCAAACATCGAAGTACATCAATGATAGCTTTGATATGTGTTGGCGAGCCGTTGGTGGACAAACCAAGTAGCTTTAACTCTAAGCTCCAAAATATAAGTTCTAGACTCAACTTATTTCCAATAATGATCACTAAAGCGCCACACAGGCGCTTTAATCATTTGAACACAATTTAATCACCTCAGTATATTGACTTTAAGCACCCTCTTTCAGTACCATCCCACCATCATTTCAAAAGAGAATAACGCCATAATGAAGTACTAACATCCTGACATCCGATTTATTTTTATAAAAATCATTTGGACACTCGGGGTTAGTGGGCGTTACTTCGTCATCTATTTTCGCGACAAATCAAGCTCTTAAAGATCCGTTTTTTGACAAGCTACATCTTTAAGATCAGTACCTTAAAGACAGAAATCAGATCAGCACTCTATTTCCTATCTTTGATTAGTACGCTACCTAAGTAACGTCTTTGGCGATCTATACATAGAATTCTGTGTAGGGTTCTATATAGAAAAAGCGCCTCACCCCTTTTACTCGTTTACACGTAAAGGGAGGTATTTTTATGCCTACTATATTAGCCAACAATCTCTCATTCCAACTCGATACTGGTGAGTGGTTATTCAAAGACATCACCTTTAATTTGAGCACTCGCCTCACCGGCCTAGTCGGAAGAAATGGGGCTGGAAAGTCACTACTTCTTTCGTTACTGATCGGGCAAAAACAGCCCACAACAGGCAGTATTTCGCGCCAAAGCTCGATCGGCTTTTACTCTCAGTTGCCATCAACGCTACTGGATTCCGCCACCACCATCGCTGACTTCTTAGGGCTCACCGAAAAGTTAGATGCATTAAAAGCGATAGAGCAAGGTAGCTGCGAACTGCAGCACTTCAATATCGTTGGAGATGATTGGGATTTAGAGACACGTACCCAGCAGTTGCTAGGTACACTCAAGATCACTAGTGATTTGAACACGCTTTGTTGCTCTTTGAGTGGTGGGCAACTCGCCCTGTTACAGCTTCATCAGCTGTTCGTATCAAATAACGACATACTGATCCTCGATGAGCCTTCGAACCATTTGGATAACGATGGACGCAATTGGTTACTAGAACAATGCCAGTTGTTTGAAGGCAAGGTACTTGTCGTCAGCCATGATCGAAGCTTATTGAGACAAATGGACGGGATCTACCATCTAAACAGCTTGGGCGTACATTTCTATAAAGGAAATTATGATGATTACTTCAAACAAGTGTCTAGCCAAAGCGAAGCGCTAGACAAACAGATTGCGCATCATCAGTCCGAAAAGAAACGACTCGAGCGTCAAGCTCAGACTAACAAGGAAAAAGCTCAACAACGTGAATCTCAAGGTAACCGACTTCGAAAATCGGGTAGCCAACCTAAGATATTATTGGACGCTATGAAAGATAAAGCAGGTCAAAGCCAAGCCGCGTCTGCGACAAGCCAAAGGAACCTCATTGACCAAAACCAACATAAACTTCAGTCGCTTAAAGAACTGAAGGAACGGCTGAAACCACAAGCTTTGTATCTACAGCAAAGTAATAGCAGTAAAAAGAGCTCTTTGTTAACCGTTGAGAACTGCCGCCTTGTTTACGGCTCTGGTGCGCCCATCAGTTTCTCTTTATCACAAGGGGAACGGTGTTATCTAACCGGTGCTAATGGGTGTGGAAAATCGACACTGTTAAAAGCGATTAACGGTCAACACGCCAATTATAAAGGCTCGATTAAGCGCTTGGGGGCGACCATCTATTTGGATCAACACTTTGGCCTGTTAGACACCAACGATACGATGTTCGATAGTTTAATAACGCATAGTTTTGGATTAACAGAGAGCGACGCGCGAACCCTGCTAGCGGGAATTGGATTCAGGCGAAACTCGGTATATCGAAAAGTCGCTCACCTCAGTGGTGGCGAGAAAATGAAACTGGCGATGTTGATCGTTAGCCATAAGCAAGACACCCCGCTTCTATTGCTCGATGAACCGGACAACCATCTAGACATAGACTCACAACAAATATTGGCGTCCGCTTTGCGTGAGTACAAAGGCGCATTTATCTTAGTGAGTCATGATGCTGATTTTGTTGAGGAGGTCGGCGTCAGCCAAAACCATATACGACTTTAACCTTCGTAGATTCGTTCACTTAGATTAGTTAAGCGAGCATCGTTCCGGTGCTCGCCTTTCTTAATTGAGACAAGTAAACTACGCGCCTCGAACATCTATTCATAAGGCTAAGGTTTGCATACTCTAGAACAATTAAAATCAGGACAACTAAACGGTATTACGCGCTTACAACTGTCAGAAGGTCTCACTGAATTTCCTTTAGAGATCTTAGAACTCGCCGATTCGCTAGAGACTCTGGACCTTTCAGGTAATCAGCTGTCAGATTTACCAGAAGAGTTATCACAGCTGACCAACCTGCGTATTATCTTCGCGTCGAATAACCTGTTTACGCACCTGCCTGATGTTCTGGGGTCACTTCCTAAGCTTGAAATGGTTGGCTTCAAAACGAACCAAATCAAAACCGTTAGCGAGCAATCTCTGCCTACTCAACTACGTTGGTTAATCCTGACCGACAATGAGATTGAGGCTCTGCCTAGCTCACTAGGTGAAAGACCACGACTACAAAAGCTCGCATTGGCGGGTAACAAGATTCGTGTTCTACCAGAAAGCATGGAAAACCTATCAAACCTTGAGCTAGTTCGTCTGTCTGCAAACCAGCTGACTGAATTCCCTGAGTTCCTAATCAAGCTACCAAAACTGGCTTGGTTAGCGTTTGCGGGTAACCCGTTTTGTAAACACCCAAGCAGCTTAGATAGCGTGCCTGCCGTGAGTTCGCAGTGCTACTCACTAAATCAAGTACTTGGACAAGGTGCGTCTGGTGTGATTTCTCATGCTAACTGGTTAAACGGTGACTTTGATTTCCCACAAGAAGTGGCGGTTAAAGTATTCAAAGGCGAAGTGACCAGTGACGGTTACCCACACGATGAACTTGAAGCGTGTCTTCAAGCAGGCCAACATAGCAACCTAGTGAAATCTATCGCTCAAGTCGACGAGTCAGACTACCTAGCGTTAGTCATGGAGCTTATCCCAAGCAACTATTACAACCTCGGTTTGCCCCCTACTCTTGAAAGCTGTACTCGCGATACGTTCAATGAAGGCTTTGAGCTTTCCATTGCTCAAATCAAGAGTATTACAGAGCAGATGATTGATGTGTTTGAACACCTTCATGCCAACAAGGTCTGTCATGGTGATTTATACGCACATAACACTTTGGTTAATGAACAAGGTCAGATGATCTTTGGTGACTTTGGCGCTGCAACTATCTATGGTTACCTAACTGAAGAGCAGCAACAAGGTATTCGTCGAATTGAAGCACGTGCATTGAAGTACTTTATTGAAGACCTACTGACGGTTTGTGCAAAGCAAGATCAAGACAGCGAGCTTTATACTCAGCTGGCGAACTTCGAAGCTTAATGGCTTAACTTAATAGCGCGTTGATTGGAAGTAATCGGTCGAATTGAAAACAACAAAGCCAACATCACTGTTGGCTTTTTTATTCTTGGAACATCACTCATTTTAATGGGCAAGCAAGGTCGACTAAAAAGGATTAACGCTCAGCCTGCACCAATTTCAGATACGAATGCAGTTCACCATTTTTATATTCCACCGCAGAATGAATATTAAGATCAGCACGAGCCACAACAGCAAACTGGTAGCGGTTGTCACCCTTCAGAATCTCGACGTGTAACAAACCGTCGGCTAACTGCCACTGCCCTGTTGTTTCAAATCGATCGAACAAACGATATTCAATCAGAGAACCGTCAGCATTGAAGTGCACTTCAGTGATGTAACCGCCGGGGCAACTCTTCACCCACACTCGACTCTCGATATCACTGACAGTAAAGTCACGCTTGGTATCACGCCACGCTAGAAAGCCTTCGCTATCATAAAGAGCAATGTTGAGATCAGTTCTAGAAATTAACGGCTGCTCAGTTTGCTCACGACAATAAAGTTGAAGTAGAATTTTCTGAACTGTTTCGTTCTGTAATTCACTCATTGTGACTTCCCTTTCTTATTACTCAGCAGTTAAACACTGTAGTGATCAACAAATTTCATTTAAAGCGGGTTACACAAGCTCGTAAGAAACCACATACAACTCAGAGATCCCAGGATAGATATCTTGAATCACGTCTTTGAGTACTTGCAGCGTCATGTTCTCTTGCTGAGCATGGAATTCACCTAAGTCATCAAACAGGATTGGTTCAACACTGATGATCTTAAGGTTACAGAACACACGGCCTTGCTCTAGCGTTGATACTTCCACAACACTGCCTGGCTGGTAGTCGCGTTCAGATTCATCGCGAATAGTAATGGTCTTTTTGCCAGAAAGGATGTCAGTTTCAAAACGTTCGAAGAACGTCATAGTGGTAGGTGCGGTCATTTATCTCGGTCGCTTAACATTAAAGGTTAGGTAGATGTTTATATACCAGAATGCGTGTTCAAGCGAATAAAAATTAGATGCGGAAGTTCATCTCGTCATTCCCAATGACTGACGGAGGAAGGAGTTGGGAATCTCTAAAAGAGACAAATTACAGGCAATAAAAAAGGAGAACCGAAGTTCTCCTTTTCTTAAACCTTTAAGCTAACTCTAAATTATAGAGATGCTTTCGCTTTTTCAACTAGAACAGCAAATGCTGCTTTGTCGAATACTGCGATGTCAGCAAGAATCTTACGGTCGATCTCGATAGATGCTTTCTTAAGGCCATTGATGAAACGGCTGTAAGATAGACCATTTTGACGAGATGCCGCATTGATACGTGCAATCCAAAGTTGACGGAATTGACGTTTCTTGTTGCGACGGTCACGGTAAGCGTATTGACCAGCTTTGGTAACTGCTTGGAAAGCTACGCGGTAAACACGTGAACGTGCTCCGTAGTAACCTTTAGCTTGTTTTAGAACTTTCTTATGACGTGCACGAGCTTGTACACCACGTTTTACGCGAGGCATTATGCTTCTCCTAAACTAAACGAATTTATAAACTAAAAAGAATTAAGCGTATGGCATCATACGTAGAACTGCAGCCACTTCACATTTTGGAAGGATTGAGTTCGGACGAAGCTGACGCTTGTTCTTAGTAGTACGCTTAGTCAGGATGTGACGTTTACCAGCGTGCTTAAACTTAATACCACCAGCAGTTTTCTGGAAACGCTTAGCAGCACCTTTGTTGGTTTTCATCTTAGGCATGATGAATAACTCCGCATTGTTGAGTTGTTAATAACATAGTAATTAGGGCGAATAAAACCCTACAGCCTATGGCTGCAAGGTTTAATTACTTGTAAAGCCGTTAATTACTTCTTTTTAGGGGCCAACACCATGATCATCTGGCGACCTTCAATTCTCGTTGGGAAAGATTCGACAACTGCAAATTCTTCAGTATCGATTTTCAAACGATTAAGAACGTCAACACCGATTTCTTGGTGAGCCATTTCGCGGCCACGGAAGCGAATTGTTACCTTCACTTTGTTGCCGTCTTCAAGGAAACCAGTCAGGTTGCGTAGTTTTACCTGATAGTCTCCAATATCAGTTCCAGGTCGGAATTTAATTTCCTTGATCTGAACCTGCTTTTGCTTTTTCTTCTGCTCTTTCGCAGCTTTGCTCTTCTCGAAGAGGAACTTACCGTAGTCCATCACACGACAAACTGGCGGCTCGGCGTTAGGGCTGATCTCTACGAGATCCATACCAGCTTCATTTGCAGCTTCCATCGCTTCAGCGATTGTTACTACACCAACAGCTTCGCCGTCTGCGCCAGTTAGACGCACTTCACGAACGCCACGAATGTCACCGTTTAAACGGTGCTGGTTTTGTTTGGCCGGTTGTTGGCCACGTCTTCCGCCTTTAATAGCTATTCCTCCAGATTGAGCTTACGGTTTGAAACCTCGGCTTGGATGTATGAAATAAAGTCATCCACTTTAAATTTACCAAGGTCCTTACCTTTACGTGTACGTACTGCAATTTCGCCGGCTTCCATTTCTTGGTCACCACACACAAGCATGAACGGTACACGTTTCAAAGTATGTTCGCGGATTTTAAAGCCAATCTTCTCATTTCTCAAGTCTGCTTTGACTCTAAATCCACTTTTTTGCAGTTTTTTCGCAATTTCTTGTACATATTCAGACTGTTTGTCCGTAATGCCCATAACAATTGCTTGTTCTGGCGCCAACCACGTTGGGAAGAAGCCAGCGTATTCTTCAATAAGAATACCAATGAAGCGTTCTAGTGAACCTAAAATCGCGCGGTGGATCATAACTGGCGTGTGACGCTCGTTATCTTCACCTACGTAAGTTGCACCTAAACGTTCTGGTAATGCAAAATCGAGCTGCACTGTACCACATTGCCATGCGCGGTCCAAACAATCATGCAAAGTAAATTCAATCTTAGGTCCGTAGAACGCACCCTCGCCTTCTTGAATCTCGTATGCAATCTCCATCGCCTCAAGCGCTTGCTTAAGATCGGCCTCTGCACGGTCCCACATTTCGTCTGAACCTACGCGCTGTTCTGGACGAGTAGATAGCTTAACAACAATGTTTTCGAAACCGAAAGTTGTGTAAGTATCGTAAACCATTTCAATACAAGCTTTAACTTCTTGCTGAACTTGGTCTTCAGTACAGAATACGTGAGCATCATCTTGAGTGAAGCCACGAACACGCATAATGCCGTGAAGTGCGCCAGACGGCTCGTTACGGTGACATGAGCCGAACTCAGCCATACGTAGCGGTAGATCACGGTAAGATTTCAAACCTTGGTTAAAGATTTGAACGTGACCGGGACAGTTCATTGGCTTAATCGCGTATTCACGGTTCTCTGAAGAAGTAGTGAACATCGCTTCAGCGTACTTATCCCAGTGACCAGAACGTTCCCAAAGAACACGGTCCATCATTAATGGGCCTTTAACTTCTTGGTAATCGTACTCAGTCAGCTTCTGACGAATAAATACTTCTAGCTCACGGAAGATAGTCCAACCATTGTGATGCCAGAACACCATGCCTGGTGCTTCTTGCTGCATGTGGAATAGATCTAAGTGCTTACCGATTTTACGGTGATCACGCTTAGCCGCTTCTTCTAGGCGCACTAGGTGAGCCTTAAGCGCTTTCTTGTCGTGGAATGCAGTGCCGTAGATACGTTGAAGCATCTTGTTGTCACTGTTACCACGCCAGTAAGCACCCGCTACGTTAAGTAGTGTGAAGTGTTGGCAGAAGCCCATATGTGGAACGTGTGGACCACGACACATATCGATGTATTCTTCATGATGGTACAGGCCTGGACGATCGTCTTTAGAAACGTTCTCATCCAAGATTTCGATTTTGTAAGTTTCGCCGCGAGCTTCGAATGCGTCACGCGCTTCCTGCCAGCTAACTTTCTTCTTAACAACCTGGTACTTGGTCTTCGCTAGCTCTTTCATACGCTTTTCAATCTTTTCTAGATCTTCTTGCGTTAGAGAGTGCTCAAGGTCGATATCGTAATAGAAACCGTTATCGATGGTAGGACCGATCGCCATTTTCGCTTCTGGAAAAAGCTGCTTAATCGCGTGACCTAAAAGGTGAGCACAAGAGTGACGAACGATCTCAAGGCCATCGACTTCATCTTTAGCTGTGATGATTTCTAGGCTTGCATCGTTTTCGATAAGATCACAAGCATCAACACGCTCGCCGTCTACACGACCAGCAATGGTTGCTTTCGCAAGACCAGGACCGATTGATAGGGCAACATCTAGAGTTGATACAGGGTTGTCAAATTGACGCTGACTACCGTCAGGAAGAGTAATAATTGGCATTATTTGTCCTTTACAGTGGTGTTGCACACCAAGCAACACATGAAAATGTTTAATATATGTTTTTCAACCAACAAGTATGTTGATCGGAGATATATGCATAATAAAGATACCCACATAGAAGCAAATACAGATGCCCCATTTGTGAGTAGCCGAACATTGTAACGAAATTATATGAAATGACAATGACAGAGAGAATCTGCCCGCTCTCCAACCACTTCGTTTCATAAGGTTTTATCATAATACCGGTAACTTCCCTGCCCCTCCTCTTTCCAGTCAAGCTGTATCAACTCAACTATTTGTCCTATCTCTTGTGAGTACGCCCTTACAACTTATCTCTTACAAACGAGTTATTTAGAACTAAGCTGTATAGAAGCAACGGAATGCGGATGAGGTGCATATGGGAAAACAGGCTGTCTTTATATCGTTCATACCACCTTTACCATTACTAATAGCAACTGTTGTTTTTACTCCAACCGCATGGGCCAACAAAGATTACGGCCCGCTAATCAGTTATACCCAAGCACCATTGCAGTCAGTTCGTCTTACTCCAACGCTCCGCTCTGGCTTTCCGCTCGAAGAAAACAAGCTTGAAGTATTTGCTTCTTTAACCGCCGCGAGTATATGGGCTAACTCTCACGACTATCATTTAGACTATTATCAGAATCAACTTCAAACAGGGCTGAAATGGCAACTAACAACAGCATGGCAAATAGAGTTCAACTATCGCTGGTTATACGCCGCCAATAATCACCTTGATAAGGTCATCATCAATTACCACGATCTATTTGGCATCGACCAAGCAGGGCGGGAACGTAAAGACAGACACCAATTTGATGTTTACGCGCCAAGCCATGGCATCAATATCAGTGACTTCTCCGGCGACACGCTGACAAGTGCTTTCACACTCTACACTCAATACCAAATCATAAATCTTGAAAACCATGGACTATCTTTTGGTGTCTCCCTTTATCACAACAACGTCAACCACGGTGCATTTAAGGGAAACAGCACCGAACAAAGCGCTCAACTCAACTATGCATACCAACTCGACATCAATACCTTCTATACAAGCTTAGGGTTGGCCAATCAGTCTAATCGAGAGGTGGAAAATAGTTTTATACATAAGAAAACAACATGGTCATGGATGGGAGGATATCAACTCACGCTATTTGAAAACCATGAGTTGCACCTTGAGTATCGTTGGTATGAAGGCGCCGAAGACGGTGATACTGAGTTTTCAGAAGCCGCAAATGAAATAATGCTTGGATATCGCTACCTAATGCAACGTTCAGCGATCGAGATATCCATTATCGAAAACATCTTCAACATGGACAACTCCACCGATGTTGCCTTCCAGTTGGCCTATCGTCATCAGTGGTAAGTCCATTTAGGGTCGAGATAGTAGAATTAAAAAAGCCGAACGGTTAAGTTCGGCTATAGAAATCGTACTATCTTGTCTCTATTAATAGAAAGAGCATCTACTAACAGAGATAGCAACTACGCACTCATGATTCTTGATACAGCGTTGCGAATGTCTGAGTCAGCCGCGTTCGCAGGTAAGCTGAATGAGATGTATTGGTCGCCACGAAAACTCATTGAGCGGTCGATTTCGGCTAGGCAGTGAACCATTGAACCTTCTACGATGAATGACAGCTCGATCTCTTTATTATTCATGAAGCCGCCGCTGCGAAATTCAATCTCTTGGTAACAGCCCGAACGAGAAGCAAAGCTGTTGCCTTTTAAGAAGCCCTTCTCTACGTCTGCTTTCACCATTGCCATACCCGATGCTTCCACGCCTTGGATGATTTTAGCCACTGTTGGCAGTGGGTGTACGGAGATAAAGTCACGGTCTTTAGGGTCAATCGCGAAGCCTATATCTAGGTTGGTTTCAACCCACACATGGCATTGGTTCATTTGTGCGTTCAACGCGGTGACTGGCGTTTCATCATTTAACTTAAGACGGAATGGAACCAGTTTGGTTTCACCCGGTTGGATAACGAAAGGCTCTACGGCTTGAATACGACCCAGTGAAAAGGTTTCGTAGCTGGTACTGTCTTCCGTTTCTACTTTTACTTCTGTGTTGAGAACCAAGTTAATCAAGTCGATTTGTTGCTCAACGTCGCCACCAACAATGTGAACATTGCCAGACAACTCTCCACCTTGGAAAACTTCAATATTATCTAAGACAGTATCAACCTTTGCTGCACCGATGCCCAACGAGGCCTTTAATTTCTTAAACATATTATTTCCCTTTCTAATTATCTGATTTACGAATAGTTATTGCGTGACAATTTGCGACACTTGCCTCACAGAATCAAGCAATTTGCCCCATCTATGTTGAATAAGGTCACATTGCCCGAGGAAATGTTGAAATCGTGAAAAATTCCGTTACTCTATTTGTATAGTCAAATAAGGTTTCATTATGTCGAAAGCGCCGCTCTACCTTCAGATAAAACAGTTCATAGACGAGAATATCACCAGTGGTCACTGGCCAGTGGGTTACCAGATAACCACAGAGCTAGAACTCACTGAGCAGTTCAAAGTGAGCAGAATGACAGTCAATAAAGCCATTCGAGATCTGGTGTCTGAAGGCAAACTCATCAGGAAGCCAAGGCTAGGTACTTTTGTTTGTGAACCAGACGAAAAAGCGCAATCTCCGCTGCTTGATATCAACAACATCGCACAAGAGATCAAAGACCGAGGTCAAACGTATGCTAGCCAGGTTATCAAGCACAAGAGCATCAAGGCAGATGAAAGCACCGCGACACGGTTAGGTGTGATGATCAATGCCGAAGTATTCTATAGTGAAATCATCCACTTTGCTGACAACACACCGATTCAATTGGAAGCGCGCTGGGTGAACTCGCAAGCCGCACCAAAATACCTAGAGCAAGACTTTTCAACCTCTACACCCAATGAATACCTTTCAAAAAGCTGCCCGTTGAGTGCAATCGAGCACACGGTTGAAGCCATTATTCCTGACTCTCAAATCAGAACGTCACTAAAGCTATCTGAATCAGAACCTTGCCTACTTTTGAATAGAAGAACATGGAGTAAAGAGCGCCTCATCAGCTTTGCATTGCTCTACCATCCTGGTTCTAAGTACAAATTAAGCTCCAAGATACTTCTAAATTAAAGAACATCATCCTGATCGCCGATCACATTTTTGCAACATCGACTTGATTCGGGTCAGCGTTTAGCCTATTTATTTGTATATACATTTAATGTTTAGCAAAGATCTAGGTGATTATGAATTTGATCCTCAAAAACGCACGAGTGGTCTCCATGAGTTCGGGAGTCGACGGTTATCAGCCCTCCTCCCCTCAAGATATCGTTATCGAAAGCGGTAAAATCGTGTCCATCTCTTGTTCAAACCAAGGCGTACTTGCTTCTGAGTTAGAACAAGTAAGTATTGATGGTTCTTTGGATTACATCACCTATGATTGCAAGAACAAGCTCGTCACCCCTGGGCTGATTGATTGCCACACTCACCTCGTATTTGCGGGTAATCGCGCCAACGAGTTTGAGCAGCGTTTGAATGGTGTCTCTTACACCGACATCGCCAAGCAAGGCGGCGGGATTCTCGCGACAGTCACCGCAACGCGCGCAGCACAAGAATCTGAACTGGTTGAAATGGCACTACCTAGGCTCGATGGCCTACTAAGAAGTGGCGTAACCAGCATCGAAGTAAAATCCGGCTATGGTTTAACTCTTGAAGATGAGCTCAAGATGTTACGTGCAGCCAAAGCGTTGGAGAATCATCGCCGAATTAAGATCACCACCACTCTCCTTGCAGCGCATGCTGTGCCACCTGAATATAAAGAACAACCGGACAGCTATATCGATTTGGTTTGCCAAGAGATCATTCCTAAAGCTGCAGAGCAAGGGCTCGCCGATGCTGTTGACGTGTTTTGCGAATCTATCGGCTTCAACCTAGAACAAACCGAACGTGTCTTTGCAACAGCCAAAGAACATGGGCTCGCGATTAAAGGCCATACAGAGCAGCTTTCTAATATGGGTGGAAGTGCGCTTGCAGCTAAATACGGCGCACTCTCTGTTGACCATGTTGAGTACTTAGATGAAACCGGAGTAAAAGCACTGGCAGAATCAGGCACAATTGCCACCTTGCTACCCGGTGCTTTCTACTTCCTGAAAGAGACTCAACAGCCGCCTATCGCCCTACTTCGTGAACACAACATTCCAATGGCAATAGCGACCGACTTAAACCCCGGCACTTCTCCCTTTGCTGATTTAACGCTGATGATGAACATGAGCTGCACCCTGTTTGGTACAACGCCTGAAGAAGCGCTGCGCGGTGTAACTTGTAACGCAGCTTCTGCCATTGGCGACTCACAAACCAAAGGCAAAATTGAAATTGGTTATGCCGCTGATTTGGCTATCTGGAATATCGAGCATCCAGCAGATCTGAGCTATCAAGTTGGTGTTCCTCATCTACATAAACGCATTGTTAATGGCGAGGTGTGTCATGACTCAATCTAATTCCAACGGCATTCAAAAGAACGCAACAACCGTGCATAACTTTGTGTGGACAGGGCGTAATGATCTTGAAGATGGCGCACTCGGTACTCGCGTTCATCACATTACCAAGCAAGTGCAAAATAGTGAGTTAAGTGACGAGCTGACTAGCAGCGCTATCGCCTTAGTTGGCTTTGCCAGCGATGCAGGTGTTGCAAGGAATAAAGGACGCGTGGGCGCGAAACAAGCACCCAACCTGATTCGCCAAGCGTTGGCTAATATGGCTTGGCACAGTGATGCTCACATCGCGGACCTTGGTGATATCGAATGCAATGATGGCCAACTAGAAGTCAGCCAAAAACAGTGTGCTTCTGTGATTGCCAATGCGTTATCAACCAACAAAGTGATTACCCTTGGCGGTGGTCACGAGGTTGCTTGGGCATCGTTTCAAGGTCTTGCGGAACATCTAAATAAAATTCAATCAGAACGCAAACCTAAGATTGGTATCGTCAACTTTGATGCTCACTTTGATCTTCGTGAATTCGAAAGCGACATTACTGATGTTAAACCCAGTTCAGGTACGCCTTTCAACCAGATTAGCGATTACTGCCATACACATCAGTGGTCTTTTCATTACGCTTGTCTTGGTGTGAGTGCGGCTAGTAATACCAAAGCGCTGTTTAATAAAGCTGACCAACTGGGCGTTTGGTATGAACACGACCGCAACATGACCCAAGTGAACCAAGTCGCTCAACTGGTTAAGTTACAAAAATTCATCGCTGAGTGTGATTACCTCTATCTCACTATCGATCTAGACGTATTTCCAGCAGCGACAGCGCCGGGCGTCAGTGCACCAGCGGCAAGAGGCGTGAGCTATGAAGCACTCGCTCCTTTTCTAGAACAGATTTTCAAACACAGTGAAAAACTCATTATCGCGGACATTGCGGAATACAACCCAGACTACGACATCGATAGCCAAACGGCTCGATTGGCGGCACGTTTGTGTTGGGATATAGCCAGTGCAATGGCCAGCGCCTAATCCAGCTATACCGATAACTACAACTACAACTACAACGATATAACGTGAAACAGAAGGAATTCCAAAATGACGGAACACCACAACAGTGACCCTCGTCTCGACACGACTCGCGAAATTCGCGCACCTCATGGCACCACATTGCGCGCTAAATCTTGGTTAACAGAAGCACCACTGCGTATGCTGATGAATAACCTAGACCCTGATGTGGCAGAACATCCACATGCACTGGTTGTGTATGGCGGTATCGGTCGCGCGGCACGTGATTGGAAATGTTATGACAAGATTGTTGAAGTATTAGAGCGTTTAGAAGACGACCAAACGTTGCTTGTTCAATCAGGTAAACCTGTGGGCGTGTTCCCGACACATAAAAACGCACCTCGCGTACTGATCGCGAATTCTAACCTTGTTCCACACTGGGCGAACTGGGAACACTTCAACGAGCTCGATAAAGAAGGCTTGATGATGTACGGCCAGATGACCGCAGGTAGCTGGATTTACATTGGCTCACAAGGCATCGTTCAAGGCACTTATGAAACGTTTGTCGCTATCGCGAAGAAGCACTTTCAAGGCGAAGCAAACGGCAAGTGGGTTCTAACGGGTGGTCTTGGCGGTATGGGCGGTGCTCAACCTCTCGCAGCGACTATGGCTGGCTTTTCAATGATCGCGGTTGAATGTGATGAATCACGAATCGACTACCGCTTGCGTACTGGCTATGTCGACAAAAAAGCCACCAGCATCGATGAAGCGATGGCAATGATTAAAGAATCAGACACACCTATCTCTGTTGGCTTACTTGGTAACGCAGCAGACGTATTCCCAGAGCTTGTTGAACGCAATATCACGCCAGACGTAGTGACTGACCAAACCTCTGCCCACGATCCACTGAACGGCTACTTGCCACAAGGTTGGACGATGGAGAAAGCAGCGCAAGAACGAACCATTGATGAAGCTAAAGTAGTGAAAGCCGCTAAGCAGTCCATGGCGATTCAAGTTCAAGCTATGCTAGACCTGCAATACCGTGGTGCTGCGACCGTAGATTACGGTAATAACATTCGCCAAATGGCACTGGAAGAAGGCGTGGAAAACGCATTTGATTTCCCAGGTTTCGTTCCAGCCTATATACGACCTTTATTTTGCGAGGGCGTCGGTCCGTTCCGTTGGGCTGCCCTATCTGGCGACCCAGAAGACATCTACAAAACAGACCAAAAAGTAAAAGAACTGATTCCAGATAACCCACATCTACACAACTGGCTAGATATGGCGCGTGAACGCATACAGTTCCAAGGCTTACCCGCTCGTATCTGTTGGGTTGGTTTGAAAGATCGTGAACGTTTAGGCCAAGCATTCAATGAAATGGTTAAAAATGGCGAACTAAAAGCACCAGTTGTTATCGGTCGTGACCACCTAGATTCAGGCTCAGTAGCGAGCCCGAACCGCGAAACAGAAGGCATGATGGATGGATCAGATGCCGTATCAGATTGGCCTCTATTGAACGCCCTTCTAAATACGGCAGGTGGCGCAACATGGGTTTCTCTGCACCACGGTGGCGGCGTTGGCATGGGCTTCTCACAACACTCCGGAATGGTGATTTGTTGTGACGGCAGTGAAGATGCATCACAGCGCATTGCTCGTGTACTTCACAACGACCCAGCAACAGGCGTTATGCGTCATGCTGATGCGGGTTACGATATTGCCAAGCAGTGTGCTAAAGAGCAGAAGCTTGATTTACCTATGCTAAACGAAGAACTTCGTCGCCTTTAATTTCTGGAGAGAACATGTTGAATTTATTACTTAAACCAGGACTTCTAGGCCTGCCTGAACTTCGCAAAATTAGTCGTAGCCCTGTGAACTTATCACTCGATCCTGCAGCCATTCCTGATATTGAAGCGAGCATGCACGTTGTCGAGCAAGTGATTGCTGAAGATCGCACCGTGTATGGCATCAATACAGGTTTTGGCTTATTAGCGAATACCAAAATAGCCCCTGAAGATTTAGAAGTACTACAGAAAAGTATCGTGCTTTCTCACGCGGCCGGCATTGGTAAATTCATGTCTGATGAAACCGTGCGCTTGATGATGGTGTTAAAGATTAACAGCTTGTCTCGTGGTTACTCGGGTATCCGACTCAAGGTCATCAATGCTCTTATCGATCTAGTGAACGCACAAGTTTACCCGTGTGTACCACAAAAAGGATCTGTGGGTGCTTCAGGAGATCTTGCTCCCCTCGCCCACATGAGTACGGTACTGCTTGGTGAAGGCCAAGCACGTCACAACGGCAAAATCATCACGGGCTTAGAAGCAATGCAGATCGCAGGCTTGGAGCCAATCACACTTGCTCCGAAAGAAGGCTTAGCTCTGTTAAACGGCACACAAGCATCGACAGCCTTTGCATTAGAAGGTCTGTTCGCAGCTGAAGACTTGTTTGCGTCTGCAACCGTGTGTGGCGCGATGTCTGTTGAAGCAGCGCTGGGTAGTCGTCGTCCGTTTGATCCTCGCATACACCGCGTTCGTGGTCATCGTGGTCAAATGGATGCAGCACTTGCTTACCGCCATATGCTTGATCAAAAGAGTGAGATTGGTGAATCACACACTTGTTGTGAAAAGGTTCAAGACCCTTACTCGCTGCGTTGCCAGCCTCAAGTGATGGGGGCGTGTTTACAGCAGATTCGTAATTCAGCAGAAACCTTAAACATTGAAGCAAATGCCGTATCCGACAACCCGCTAGTTTTCGCTGACGATGGCGACATCATTTCGGGCGGTAACTTCCACGCGGAACCTGTCGCAATGGCAGCCGATAACCTTGCACTAGCGATAGCTGAAATCGGTAGCTTGTCAGAGCGAAGAATGGCGTTATTGATTGATAGCGCGCTAAGCAAACTTCCACCTTTCTTGGTCGATAACGGCGGCGTGAACTCGGGCTTTATGATTGCTCAAGTAACGTCTGCAGCACTCGCTAGTGAGAACAAAACATTGGCTCATCCTGCGTCAATAGACAGCCTACCGACTTCTGCAAACCAAGAAGACCACGTATCAATGGCCACCTTTGCCGCTCGTAGGCTTAGATACATGGCTGAAAACACCCGTGGGATATTGGCAGTAGAATATTTAGCAGCAGCACAAGGGCTAGACTTCCGCGCTCCGAATCTATCTTCTCCTCGTGTGGAAGAAGCGAAACAGATTCTGCGTGAAAAAGTCAGCTTTTACGACAAAGACAGATATTTTGCTCCGGATATTGAACAAGCGAACTTATTGCTCAAATTGTCCGTTCATAATCACCTAATGCCAGAAGGCACTTTGTGTAGCTTTTAAAGCAAAAACATTCTGAACAACACCCATTAGAGTGTCATATAAACAAGGGCTATTAATTAGCCCTTGTTGCATTGAGCCAAAGGCCATATTTCCCTCCAAATCGTCACATACCATCCAACGTATTTATCTAATTGACTGATATATAAGCAAAGTTAACTGGATAGACCATTAGAACGAAGTTAGTTAGCTATAATCCACCCCAGATTTGATGACTAATAGCGATACTATGTTTCTGACACCTTACTTTTCTACTGAAGACAATCAATTTCAATTCACTCGTGAACAGGCTAGCCACTTTGCTAAAAAAGTAGCCGCTGACTTCAACCCAATTCACGATGAAGACAATAAGCGCTTCTGCGTGCCTGGCGATCTTTTGTTTGCAGTACTGCTGCAAAAAGAAGGCATCAGCCAAAAAATGCGTTTTGATTTTTCAGGTATGGTGGGTAACGGTATTGCGCTAAGCGTTGACAACAAATGTGAGAAAGAAAGCTCACTGGTTGACGAGAAAGGCAAAGAGTACCTGCACATGTCTTGTGAAGGTGAAAAGAGCCACGATCAAGCATTCATCGAGCACGTAGTAACAAACTACGTTAAGTTCTCTGGTATGAACTTCCCACACATCATGGTTCCTCTTATGGAAGAACAACAGATGATGATCAACTGCCAACGCCCTCTTGTAATTTACGAGAGCATGGAAGTTGAATTTACTCGTCTAGACCTATCTCACCCAGAAGTTGAATTCTCTGGCGCGACTTTTGATGTTGAAGGCAAGCGTGGCATCGTGACACTAAACTTTGACTTTAAAGAAGACGGAGAAGTTGTCGGTAAAGGCGTGAAGCGCATGGTAGCAAGTGGCCTTAAGCCATACGACCAAGCTTCTGTCGACGACCTAGTAAACCGCTTCAATGAGCGTAAAGAGATGTTTCTAGCTCAGTTCGCAGCTGCCGCTTAATCAGCATCCTTATTTACACATCTCGATGTAAATAAGCTCTAGAATAAGATCAATAAAGCCCAGCTTGATATCCTCAAGCTGGGCTTTTTTAGTACGATCTCTGACTACACGAAGACACTCAAGTCAAAACTAAATCCAGCGCCTAACCTTTTGTTTTTAATCAACATATTCCGCACCGAACAATTGCTCTAGAGCGCGTTCTTCTGGCTTAATTTGGAACTGATTCATGTAGATTACGAATACAAAACTGAGTAAGACACTGAATAGGTTTTGGAAGAAGTAGCCAAAGCAAAATAGCAGGATGAATAGCCCTAAATACATTGGGTTTCGTGTGTAGCCAAAAATGCCACTGTCCACGACTGCAGACGCGGTTTCGACTTTAATCGGGTTAACGGTGGTTTTCTGTTTTCGGAATTCCCATATGCCTGATATTCCAATCACACCACTCAATATGATCCCGACGCCTAGCACAACCATTCCATAAGGTAATGCCAGTGTCCCTTGGCTCGACTGCTGAGCGCAGAAGTATGATGCTACGAATACAATAATGAACAGTGCAACGGGTGGTACTTTTAATTCTAGATATTTCATACTTTTCCTTATTAACATTCCTTTGTTAGTTTAGAAAAAAGCCCAGCAATTGCTGGGCTAAATGTATTAAAGAATTTTTGCTAGCGCCTGTAATGGGTGAGCAAGCTTCTCACCTTCAAAACGCTTCACTTGGCTACGGCAAGAGTAACCCGTCACCAAACAACGATCTTTTGGTA
The DNA here is from genome assembly GCF_021728015.1 of Vibrio sp. G-C-1. NCBI lineage: Bacteria > Pseudomonadati > Pseudomonadota > Gammaproteobacteria > Vibrionales > Vibrionaceae > Vibrio > Vibrio sp. G-C-1. Next base: position 81,344 of record NZ_JAKKCR010000010.1, read on the forward strand.
AGTCCTGCATTTGAGGTTTCCAGCTTAAACCGTATATGTCTTTCGACATTTGCAGTTTATCCACTTCATGGCCGAAAGTACCCGCCATACCACAACAGCCGACAGGAACGCTGGTTAACGCAGCACCAAAGTGTTTGAAGATAGCGCCCCACTCTTTTTCAGCGTTCGGCATCTTGGTCTTCTCTGTACAGTGAGCGAACAAGTACCACATCTCTTCACTTGCTGAGCGCGCTTCGAACTCACCTAACGATGGCATTAACCATTCATGAACGGTGAGCACATCAAAGTCGCCACGCTTGTCACCTAAGATCTCGACGTATTCATCGCGATAACAAAGTACCAGTGCAGGATCAACACCAACCAAAGGAATACCGATATCCGCCACCATCGACAAGAAATCCGATGTAGATTTCGCCTCACGAGCAAAACGATTTAAGAAGCCCTTAATGTGCAGCGCTTTTCCATTGGGTTTGAACGGCAGCAGTACCGGTGTTTTACCAAGCTTCTGAGCCAGAGTGACGAAATCTTCGACTACCTCTGCATCATAAAAGCTAGTAAACGGGTCTTGAACGATAAGTACATGCTGTTTCTTCTGCTCAGAAGACAAGCCTTCTAAGTACTGTAAGTCGAAGAGTTGCAGTTCTTTACTCACCAGACGATTTTTTAGCGTAGGCACCGACATCAATGGTGCATCAACATAACCGACTGTTTTAGCCGTTGCGGTTTGTATCCACTTTTGACCCAATGCTGCGTTAACAACCTTTGGTGCTTTCGCCATTAGCGGCAGCATGGTTTCAATGTTGGCAACTAAATAGTCTTTTGCAGGGCGCTGATAACGAGAGTAATAGATGTTCAAGAATCGAGAACGGAAACTCGGCACATCGACTTTAATCGGACACTGGCTCGCACACGCTTTACATGCAAGACAACCATTCATCGCTTCGTGAACTTCATGCGAGAAATCGTATTCATGGCGTTTGTTCATCGTGTTACGAACACGCTCAACCATGGTTTTAACCGGAGTATTGTCCTTCAGCGCTTCTTGCTCTAAATCGAGAATATCGACGCCTTGTTCCGTTAACTGACGCAACCACTCTCTTACCAAACCTGCGCGGCCTTTTGGCGAATGACGACGGTCTGCAGTGACTTTCATCGAAGGACACATTGGCGAGCTAGTATCGTAGTTGAAGCACAAGCCGTTACCATTACATTCCATGGCTTGTTTGAAGCTATCTCGAACTTGTACGTCGATCTGACGGTCATAGAAGCCACGCTTGGTATCGGTGACTTTCACCAACTCAGCATCGCTTTCTAATGGCGTACAGATCTTGCCTGGGTTCATCTTGTTATGCGGGTCAAATGCCGCTTTAACTCGTCTTAATTCGGTAAACAGCTCTTCACCGAAGAAGTCAGGACCATACTCAGAACGGAAGCCTTTACCGTGTTCACCCCACATCAAGCCGCCGTATTTAGCCACCAGCTTAACCACTTCATCAGAGACTTCGTGCATCAGTGCTTCTTGCATCGGATCACACAGATCAAGTGCTGGACGAACATGCAGTACGCCCGCATCCACGTGACCAAACATGCCGTAATTCAACTCTTTTGAATCGAGTAAGACTCTAAATTCAGAGATGAAGTCGGCCAAGTTTTCCGGTGGTACACAGGTATCTTCAGCAAAAGCGACTGGCTTAGCTCGGCCTTTCGCCGCACCCAATAAACCTACCGCTTTCTTACGCATGTTGTAGATTCGGCCAATGCTCGCCAAATCACTGCATACTTGGAAACCAATCACACCGGCTTCTTCGGTTTCAAGCATGCTTTCAAGTTGTGCAGTCAGCGCTTGAACTTGTTGTTCAACTTCTGCTTCATCTTGGCCTGCAAACTCAACCATGTTGATGCCAAGCATCTCTTTATTGGGAACATCCATAAGCAGGTCGCTCACGGTGTGCCAAACGATGTCTTGCTTCGCTAGGTTCAATACTCTTGAATCAACCGTCTCAACAGACAGTGCTTTCGCTTCTACCATAAACGGAGCATTGCGCAGCGCAGAATCGAACGTGTTGTATTTCACGTTAACCAGTGTGCGCGCTTTTGGAATCTTGGTTAGGTTTAACTTTGCTTCCGTGATGAAGGCTAATGAGCCCTCTGCACCACACAGGACGCGAGTCAGGTCGAAGCTGTCATCTTGTTCGTTGATTGCGTTCTTTAGGTCGTAACCTGTTAAGAAGCGGTTCAATGGTGGGAATTTATTAAGAATTTGAGCGCGCTTGTCTCGACAAACTGCCTCAGTAACCGCAAGGGCATGGTGAGCAAATTCACCCTCAACTGGCAAGCCGTGTGATAAATCAGACTCTAGACACGAACCATCTGCGAACACCGCTTGTAGCGACAACACATGGTCGGACGTTTTTCCGTACTTCAACGACCCTTGGCCCGAAGCATCGGTATTGATCATGCCACCTAAGGTTGCTCGGTTACTGGTAGAAAGGTCTGGAGAGAAAAAGTAACCGTAGGGACGTACCGCATCATTCAATTGGTCTTTAACGACACCAGACTGAACTCTTACCCAGCCCTCTTTCTCGTTAATCTCAAGAACCTTATTCATGTGTCGTGAAAGGTCAACCACAACACCTTTTGTTAAGGATTGTCCGTTGGTTCCGGTACCGCCGCCACGAGGGGAAAAGGTCACGCGTTCGTAAGCGGATTTAGCACCCACCTGACCGAGCAACACAACGTCTTGAGTTGTTTTAGGAAGGATGACCGCCTGCGGCAATTGCTGATAGACACTGTTATCAGTCGCCACAGCCAAACGGCTAGAATATTGAGATTCAATGTCGCCAGTAAAGCCCGCTGTTTTTAGTTCATCTAAAAAGCGTACGACTACTGGATCGACATCAGCATTAAGTTGAAGTCTTGGTAACATTTGCTTCCTGCCCCTACTTCGCTGATCCAATCAGCATTGGGTTATCTGAGATTTTTAATAATTTTCTTTGAATTTCGTCACTTTACTACTATTAAGATCATATAAAAAGGTGATCAAATCAGAATCTCAGTGCAAGAATGGAGAAATAGTCACTTTCGTCTTAATTCAGTCCAATATACTGAATAACATTTTGTTTAAGACATCTCCATGAGCACATCACAATGAAAAAAAACAAAACAGTCACAACTGAAGATATTCTTCTTAAGCTATGCCAATCAGTCTCAAGCGTACTCACTTCAGCGACGGCTTCTCAGGTGTCCTATTCAGCTATGGTTCAAAAGATCAACAAGACAAGTCTGAAGCCAGACTTTGGTTGTTTCGTCTTATTTGACGGTGGCTTTTCTGGCCTTGTTGTCATCAATTTTACGTCTAAAGCCGCGCTAGAGATCTATACCAATTACATGCGTAACATGGGCATGCCAGAAGATGAGCTGGCGGTACTTCACACGTCTGACGAAGTGGGCGATGTTTTGGGTGAGTTAATGAACCAGTTAGTTGGTGATTTCACCAATAAGATCCGTAAAGAACTGCAAACCAACATCACACAGAACCAACCGAAAATGCTGGCATTGAACAAGCAAGTAAACCTTTCTGTTGATACTAACCTAGATCGTCCACAAGCCCGTCGTGTGACCTTCTCGACTGCAAACAACAACATCTTCTACCTAGAGCTTGCAATGGATAAGACAGAATTCATCCAATTAGAAGAATTTGAGATCGCTGAAGACGAATGTCCAGACAGTATTCTTGAGGCTACTCAGAAAAAAATGCAGGAAGCAAATAAGCCCGCTCAAAGTTCAGGTAATGATTCTGCAGCCGATCTACTCGATGAACTTGGTATCTAGTTTGCTAATGCTCTAGTTAATCCGGAAAATCGTGTCACTAACGCCATCAATACGCTTGATGGCGTTTTTGTATTACCCAGAAGCCATCTCTTCCATCCTTCATAAATGGCTCACCGCGTAATAACAAATGACTTTTGACTTTGCTGTTACCTGCCAAAACATGTAAAATGTCGGACTTTTCAAAATTTGCGGTAATGATTAAGTAGTCGATGGATAAGAAAAAAGCCCTAAAGAAAATTGCCAAGTGCCTTGAGCTTGGAAATTCTGCGAACGTCAATGAAGCGGCCAATGCGATAAAAATGGCGCATAACTTGATGCTGAAATATGGTCTCGAGAAAGACGATATTGAATTTATCAAGATGGGGAAAACTCAGTCCAGTCACCTGTTACCTGCAAATATCAGCTCTACACTGCTGCGTGTTATTCGCGGTATTAACACCAAGTTTGGCGTAGAAGCCGTATTACTGAACCACAAAGGCCTTAAGCGTGTGGAGTTCATTGGTGAAGCTGATCGAGCGATCTTTGCTGCCTTTGCTTTCGATATTATTTATCGCGAATTGAACGAGCATACGGGTCAATTCAGAAACAGCTTTGCAGGATCTGGTACAGGAACTCTCGAAGTCACTCGTCGTGTGAACTCTTACGTCTCTGGTTGGGTAGAAGGTGCGCTTGAAAAGTTGCCGATCATTACCCCGGATGACGAGTCAAACAACAAAATCAATAACTACATTGATAAAGAATTTGAAAATATTGACCGTGAAACCTTCAAACAACAACTCAGAGAAGCGATGAAAAACCTCACCGCTGACTATGAAGTTGGTTTGAAGAAAGGTCGTAAGCTTTCGGTAAACCGCCCTGTTGGCGGAACTCAAGCGGCTAAAAAAATCACCAAATCGTAGAGCATGCCATTTAGCTAAATCATAATGCTTGCTCTTTACATTTCCTCAGCACATTGTTAAAACCATCAATAATACTTATAGGACTATATGTTTGTCATTCGCAATCCATGCGTTTGACAGAAGTACATGATGGAGAAATACGTTGAAAAAAATCACACTAGCCCTAGCGCTTACTGTCGCTCTAACGGGTTGTCAGGCAACTCAACGCCAAAATGCTACAACTGGCGAATCTGAGACTAACTCTGCAACTCAAGGCGCTCTAATTGGTGCAATCGCTGGTGCCGTTGCTGGTGCTGCTACTGGTGACGATTCTAAAGATCGCCGTAAACGTGCACTCATCGGTGCTGCTGGTGGCGCTGCCGTTGGTGGTGGTATCGGTTACTACTTCGACCAACAAGAAGCTGCACTTCGTGAAGAACTCATGAACTCTGGTGTTCAAGTTGAACGCGTTGGTGAGAACCAGCTTCTACTTCGCCTAGAAAACGGCATTGGTTTTGGTTCTGGCTCTTACGCTTTAGAGTCTAGTATTCACAACACACTACGTGGTGTGGCTCGTATCTTAGTTGAATACCCAGACACTAGCCTAGTGATCGACGGTCACACTGACAGCACTGGCAGCGAGTCGTCTAACCAAATCCTTTCTGAGCGTCGTGCTGAATCTGTTCGTGCATTCTTGATCTCTCAAGACGTTGCTGCAGGTCGTGCCATTGCTCGTGGTAACGGTGAACGTTACCCTCTATGTGACAACAACACCTCTCAAGGTCGTGCTTGTAACCGTCGCGTAGAAATTCAAATTTTGCCGCTTAAGTAGCACGGTTAAAGCCCAGTTACCTTTATCTATTGAAATAACCACTATATAGTTGCTTGTCATTCGTATGGCTTATTTTAAGCGCTACGACTTAACACTCAGCCACATAGCGTATTCATCCTGATACATCGGCACTGGGCTTTTTTACGAGACTTATCTTTTGCTTATCCTATCCAACTTTCTGTCATCGTCATTTCTTAGGCCTCTATTTCTAGCCCTCATATTTTCCACGATACCGTTGTCCACCACACATTTCGTGCACGCAGCAAGCAATGATGAATTTTCATTAGATCCACAATCTCAAGAATCACAACCTCAAGACCCAATTTCTCAATATCAACTCGCTCAAGCTTATGAATCGGGTGTCGACGTCCCTTTGAGCACCAGCGATGCATTTTATTGGTACTCGCAATCAGCGGATAACGGCAATGCAAATGCGCAATTTAGGCTGGCTGAATTGTATTTATCTGGGACAGGTGTAGAGCAAAGCAACAAGCTAGCTTTAGAATGGTTTATCAAATCAGCATTGCAAGGTAACAAACGCGCCTCAGTTGAGGTCGCAAAGATCTATGAGTCCTCGCTTGAGAAAGATCTACTCCAACCATTAGATGCAGCACAGCTATGGTATGAAGCGGCCCTAAAAGACAACCCTGATGCAGAAGATGGTTACAATCGCGTTCTGGAAGCACAATTTAACCAACAACGCGCCAAGCAGATCTCTTCGATTGAGCAGCTCAATGACAACGTCAGTGCAGAAGCCAATACGAATCAACCAAGTACCTTCCCTTCGGCACTAACTTCTAGAGACCAAGCAACACGTTCTAACCTAACAAACTCTGACTATATGATCGGCGCAGTACTGGCCGTTTTGATTGCAATAATGAGTATCAGCGCGACTCTGGTTGTATCGCGAAAGCGACAGATCCTGAAGTCTGGTGAGTTAAATCAGCAACAGCAGACACTTGAAGCGCAACTTAGCGCGAAAGACTTCACCATTAAGCAGCAAAAGCGCCAACTTCAGACTATCTATAACGAACTGAAGAAGCAGAAAAACAACAAGAGCTTGAACAATTTTCAGGTAGCTTGTGCGCTATTTGGCTACACGCCTAGCTCAATTCCGGACCAGAAAAGCATCAAAATACGATACAAACAATTATCAAAGATCTACCATCCAGATGGTCACGGATGTGACGAAGAAATGAAACGTTTGAACAATGCGCTAAAAACCATTTTACAAAATGTTACAAAACCGTAAACAACTACACATATTAAATTTGCAAGGTCGCAAAGATATCGATTTTATTAGTGTTGCAATCGATCCCCCTCTCAAAAACGGGTAACAAACTATTAACTAATGGGTCTTACTTGTGTCATAATTTGCGCCGAAAATACACCTGACTTAAACAGGTGAGGAGAGAATATGTTCACAATAGAAGGCGTTTGTGATTGGTGCAAAAAGCCAAGCCTAGTTAAAAAGCACGACTACCTAGATGGTAAGTGTCATCATGCATGTAAAGAGTGCAATGATATTGCAACCATTGATGTTCGCCAGTTCAATATTGGTGAAATGGAAATGAGAGCAAAACTCTCCCAAGCGACATTGAGATAAGCAACACCGTTGAAATATAAGAAAGCGCCTAAGGCGCTTTTTTTGTGTCTGTGGTTTTAGATCTTCTCTCTTCTCTCTTCTCTCTTCTCTCTTCTATACAGGTGTATACAGTACTTTTCTGTCAAAACCACTGTATACACCTGTATAAGGCTCACATTTTTTCAAATTATGAGACAAAACAGCAAATTCATTCAAATTTAATTTATTATTTAATTTCAATAACTTAATTATGTTTAATCTATAACTTAAGACAAAATCGTCCAATAATCCCGCAAAAAACGCTTGATCTTATAAGCAACTAAAACTACTGTATACACATACAGCATGTATATAAGGACAGCAAAATGATTCAAGCACACGTTAAAGCCCAACACTCTAGCCCGCTAGTTCGCTGCGCATTTACATCAGTTTCTCGTAAAAGCAAAAATTCAAACGAGGAAGCGTTATTTGCAAGAATGGCGTTGCTGTCCAACCAACATCAGTGGTTACTGTTTACGGCTCAAACACCGAGACCATCGGCTAAGCAGCTGAAGCAACATAATGTTTGCTGCGACCGAGTTATTCATATGAAAGCCTCTCATCAAATGACTGAGGTAGAAACAGTCGAGAAAGCCATTCGCTCTAAGAATGCGAGTGCGATTGTGGCAAGTGCATCGATTGATCAATTCAGTCAGCAATATCTAAGAATATTAGGAATGCGCTTTCAGTGTGAAGTCTTCTTTATGGATGCGAATTCAGAGCGAATTCACTAAGCCACCTTGCTTAATAACATGTTGGCTTAATAACATTGTTGGCTCAAAAACATAGCCCATACACATAGCTTAATCTTTTAGCTAACAAAGTTAACTTAACAAACATAGCTCCAAAACACAGTCCAAATATACTGCCTTCCCCTGCCCTACGATTCGCCTATTTTTTGGCGAATTGTTAGGCGGGGGTTTTTATTTAAACAATAGATTTAGCAATCGTTTGCTTTTTATCTGGAAGGAAATAGTAGATTGAGTATAATGCCCGTCTAATCATGTGCACACCGCACTTCTCTGTATGACGTTTGATAAAAGATAGGAATGTCTAAATGAGCCTTGCTGATCAAGTTCTTGCCGTAAATGATGACCTACCAATCCGTACTGACAAACCTGTCCACAGTGGCAAAGTTCGCTCAGTCTACTGGTTAACTGAAGAAGATAGTCAACGACTAATCAAAGAGAAAGGCTACGATGTAGCACCAGATGCGCCTTTAGCCATCATGGTGATCAGTGACCGTATCTCTGCATTTGATTGTATCTGGCGTGGTGAAGGTAATCTTAAAGGTGTTCCGGGTAAGGGAGCGGCTCTGAATGCTATCTCTAACCACTGGTTCAAATTGTTTAAAGACAACGGACTTGCTGACAGTCATATTCTTGATATCCCACACCCGTTTGTATGGATTGTACAAAAAGCTCGCCCAGTCATGATCGAAGCGATTTGTCGTCAATACATCACCGGCTCAATGTGGCGTGCATACGCAAACGGCGAACGTGAATTCTGTGGTATCGAGATGCCTGAAGGCCTCGAGAAAGACAAGAAGCTACCTGAGCTACTGATCACGCCTTCAACAAAAGGGATTTTGAAAGGTATCCCTGGTGTTCCAGAAGCTGACGATGTGAACATCTCGCGTAACAATATCGAAGATAACTTCGCAGCGTTCAACTTTACTCAAGCAAGCGATATTGCGCACTACGAGAAGTTGCTAAAAGAAGGCTTCAACGTTATCAGCCAAGCACTCGCGAAAGTCGACCAAACCTTTGTGGATACAAAGTTTGAATTTGGTTACGTCAACGATGCTCAAGGTAAAGAAAAGCTGATCTACATGGATGAAGTGGGCACGCCAGATTCATCTCGCATTTGGGATACTCAGGAATACAACAAAGGCAACATCGTTGAAAACTCTAAAGAGGGTTTCCGTCAGTTCTTGCTTAACTACTTCCCTGATGCAGACATTCTTTTGAACAAAGAACGCATGCCAGAACGTGAAGCGTTAGCTCGTGACAATGAGCTGCCTCTTGATTCACTGATGTCTCTGTCTCGTACTTATCTTGATATCGCAGCGAAAATCACAGGTGCAGAGATCGTACTGAGCGAGAATCCTAAGCAAGAAATCATCGATGTACTGCGTGCTGACTATGGTCTAGTTGACTGATTGACTGATTTCAGTCTAGAAAGCGAGTAAGCTCGTAAACACAAGTTTCAGATACTAAAAGGGCCTCATCATTATTGAGGCCCTTTTTACGTGTGCGATTTTTAATATTCTTTGAGCTAGCTTCTAAGCTGTATGCTCTAAGCTCTAAGCTCTAAGCTCTAAGCAATAATGAGAGATTACAGCTTGATAGTAAACTCTTCTCCAGTATTCTCGGCGATCACCAAATGACTGCGCGTCTCGATGTACTCTATCTGCTCTTCTTCAAGAGAATATGGCATAACAACTTTGAGTTCATTGATCCCTTCTAGCCTAGCTAGCTTAAGTAAGGTAACAATGTTTGACTCATCACTTTTACGCGTCGACATTGATTTTAATGCCATCTGCCATAAACGATCTTCAGGGCTTGCTAGCTCTTTAATGCTATCTCGCCAGACGGTACTGAATACTGGCGCAATTGTGGTTAGTGCTTCCAGAAAAGTCCATTTTTTACTGCATGAGGCGCCAAGAAAGGTTGTGTAATCGAACTCTACACGCGTCTCTATCTGTTTTTCCATGATGTCCCCCGACACTTTGACAACACAATATACTCAATATCTATCAACTCTTTCTTTATAGCAATAGGATATAGAAGAATAGTCTTTTATGACCTTTTGATTGGTTAAAAAGGCATATAAAAATCAATTTTGTAACAAAATAAGCACTGAATAATCATATATGCACCTATTTGATTAATATTTTAGAGATAAAACTTATCTATCTATTTTATATCAATTATCCGGCTCGCTTTTTTGTATTGAATAAGCCAGCCAGACCATGTTGGCAGCTCCCAGCGTTTTGGTGATAACTTTCGGCTACCCGATTGATAGTGAACGTAAATCAGCTTTCGTGCGGGCAAGTATTCTACATCAAGTTGCAAGTCGGCAAGGCTCAGTGCAAACGGGTATTTTTCAGAGAACTCTGAATAGAGCCAACTTGGAATCCCATCGAAGGGTATGTCTGCATGGTCGAACATTTCCAATTCGCTCACATCAGTGACACCTAGCACCTCAAGCTGCTCTATCAACCATAGCTCAAAGTTAATGTTCTCAATTTCTGGTGTGTATTGAGTTTGTTCATCGAGACCGAGTTTCACATACAGCTGCCAGTGTTTGATTTCTTGAGTGCGAACCTTTGCAAAACCGGGAAGTTGGACGCCTTTTAACACAAGATCGACAATAGGCTTTAATGATAGTTGCCCTTCAGCCGCGACGAGCTTGGTCGTAATTGTACGGCCTGCGTACACCAAAGCCATCTCGGTAAAGACACCATCATCATTTACTCTTGTTTCACCTTGCTCCCAATCTCCGAGTTCAGCTTCGATGATAAGCTCAAGAGGAATAGGTGCCGTGACCGTCGCTAAGGTCAGTGTTTGCTTAACACCTCTTCCCGGCAAACTATGGGTATCAAGCACCAACATCGCTTGTGCATTGTCCGGGAAACGATTCTGACGGCCGAGTACGACCTCTAACACTCCATTAGCAAAGGCTTCTTTCCTCTTCAGTCGGCGCACAAACACCAGCTCAGGATGCAAATGCACAATAGTCTTAAGCAGTTCAATACGTTGGAAACGTGACGCGACTTCTAACTGAGGAAGTTCAAACACCTCACGCATTTGCTTTGCCAGCCCTTGTGCTTCATTCAGTGCCTGTTGGTCGATTTCTAAATGCGGATAATCGCGACCACGAACAATCTGAATTAACAGGCTTAAGTCACACCCTTCTTTCTCTTGTTGAGCGAGTGCTTCAAGATGTTCTGCATTGCTCGGCAACTGATACAAACGAGCAGGAACGGACAACGCCGCGGTGAGATCGACCATCGCTTCTTTTAATGCTTTGGTTTTGATTCGAGTAACAATATCGGCATACAAAGCATCAATCGGCAGCGGATACAGCTTTTTGCCATGCTCGGTAATTTGATGGTCGCTATTAATCGCCTCCATCGTGAGCAAGGTTTGAGTCGCGCTGTTTAATGACTTCTCAGGAATAGGATCAAGGAAGGACAAGCTCTCAAACGGAGCACCACAACATGCCGCGGCCAACATAGGCTCTGTCAGCTCTTCACGCTGCAATTCAGGTGGTGTGACTAACTCTAACGCCGCATGCTCGCCATATAGACGCACACAAATGCCATCCATCACCCTACCCGCGCGGCCAGCTCGTTGTTTGGCACTCGCTCGTGATATGGACTTAAGCATCAGTGTGGTTCTTCCGTTTCGTTGAACGGTGCGTCTTTCTAACCCTGAATCTATCACCACGCCAATATCAGGTATGGTGAGGGAGGTTTCAGCAACGTTGGTCGCCAAAATGACCTTTCTCAGGCCATTACCTTCAGTATTGATATTACGACCCGATAACGCTAAATCTCGTTCTTTTTCACTGACTGACGCATGCAACTTCACCACTTGGATATCTGGATTCTTTGATAAGGCTTGTTCACATTGCACGATCTCTTTTTTACCCGGTAGGAAAACCAAGATATCGCCATGTGAAGCGATCAGTTGATGATTCACTTCTTCAGCAATACGTTGCTCTAGATGTCGAATATCGGGCAATGCTCTGGATTCATTGGCCCTGTGTTCAATAGCAACTTGATAAGTTCGGCCTTCACAGCTAATTCGATTCGCATCCAAGTAATGAGCAAGACGCTCCCCTTCAATGGTTGCTGAAGTGATCACCAAGCGATGGCTCTCTTTTTGTTTGAGAATCGCCACCAGCAGATCAATGTCCCAGCGCCTCTCGTGAAACTCATCCACCACAATCACATCAAAACTGGCTAATCCGTCTTCTGATAACCAACGCAGCGCGATACCGGGCGTCACAAAAACAACGTTAGTCTGCTCGTTGTACTCCGACTCAAGCTTAATCGCATAACCAACCTTGCTACCAAGCTTCTCACCCGATTGCTGTGCGAGGTATTTAGCTAATGACGTACACGCGATACGTCTTGGTTCCACCACCAGCACTCGTCCATGCTGAGAAGCCCAAAGTGGCAAACGCGTTGATTTACCCGATCCGGTTTCAGCTTCGACTACAAGGTGAGAATTGGCGATTTGCTCGTGGAATACGTTTTGATAAGAATCGATAGGAAGTAATGACATAAAAAGGAGGAGTCGCGAAAAAGTGTGAGCGAAGTATAACGAATTATGGCGCTAGAATTCGATAAGTGTGGGACATAGGTAAGAATATCATTTTGTTTGCAAAGATCGGAGGGAAACTATTTACAATTGAATAACTAAACCGTTATCATTTTTCGGTTACCCTTTCTCCCATATTAGGCATCCAATGAACAACGATAAACGCCCTCTATATATCCCTTATGCTGGTCCTGCTCTACTAAGTACCCCTCTTCTAAACAAAGGCAGCGCATTCTCTGCTGAAGAGCGCAGTTCTTTCAACCTTGAAGGCTTGTTACCGGAAACGACCGAAACAATCCAAGAGCAAGTAGGACGTGCATACAAGCAATATTGTAACTTCGAAAGTGATATGGATAAGCATATCTACCTTCGTAACATCCAAGACACTAATGAAACGCTTTTTTATCGTTTAGTTCAAAACCACATTTCTGAAATGATGCCTATCATTTACACACCAACGGTTGGCGCAGCATGTGAGAACTTCTCAAATATTTACCGTCGTGGCCGTGGTCTGTTTATCTCATACCCGAACCGCGATCGTATCGATGACCTACTGAACAATGCGACAAACCACAACGTTAAAGTTATCGTGGTTACGGATGGTGAGCGTATTCTTGGTTTGGGAGACCAAGGTATCGGTGGCATGGGTATTCCAATTGGTAAGCTAGCACTGTACACAGCTTGTGGCGGTATCAGCCCAGCTTACATGCTACCTATCGTGCTCGATGTGGGTACAAACAACCCTCAACGTCTTGCAGACCCAATGTACATGGGCTGGCGTCACCCTCGTATCACAGGTGCTGACTACGATGCATTCGTTGAAGAGTTCATCCAAGCTGTTCAGCGCCGTTGGCCTGATGCATTAGTTCAGTTCGAAGATTTCGCACAAAAGAACGCAATGCCACTGCTTGAGCGTTACAAAGATCGCCTCTGTTGTTTCAACGATGACATCCAAGGCACAGCAGCCGTAACGGTTGGTTCTCTACTTGCAGCATGTAAAGCAGCAAACAGCAAACTTTCAGATCAACGCATCACCTTCTTAGGTGCCGGTTCTGCAGGTTGTGGTATTGCTGAAGCTATCATTGCTCAAATGGTGTCTGAAGGTATCAGCGATGCACAAGCACGCTCTCAAGTTTACATGGTTGACCGTTGGGGTCTGTTACAGGAAGGCATGCAAAACCTGCTTGATTTCCAACAGCGTCTCGTTCAAACCAACGAAAACACCAAAGACTGGGAAAGCGACGGCACTGGTTTCTCTCTACTAGACGTTGTTCGCCACGCGAAACCAACCGTATTAGTTGGTGTATCTGGTGCTCCAGGTCTGTTCAGCAAAGAAGTCATCAAAGAGATGAACCTACACTGTGAACGCCCTATCGTGTTCCCACTGTCTAACCCAACAAGCCGTGTTGAAGCAACTCCAAACGACATTATTCGTTGGACTGATGGCCAAGCACTGGTTGCGACAGGTAGCCCATTTGAGCCAGTAACTCATAACGGCACCACTTACCCAATCGCTCAGTGTAACAACAGCTACATCTTCCCAGGTATTGGCCTTGGTGTATTGGCTGTGAATGCGTCACGTATCACTGATGAAATGTTGATGGAATCAAGCCGTGCGCTTGCTACGTGTTCTCCACTCGCTATCAATGGTTCAGGTGCACTACTTCCACCATTGGAAGAGATTCACACCGTATCTAAGAAGATTGCTCTTGCCGTTGGTAAGAAAGCGATTGAACAAGGTGTTGCACTAGAGATCACTGAAGAAGCTCTTCAACAAGCGATTGACCAGCACTTCTGGCAGCCGGTTTACCGCCGCTACAAGCGTACTGCATTCTAATAAAGCGTGCTGCGCTCTGAATAAAAGCGTGCTGCGCTTGGAATAAAGAGCGTTAACTACTCTTACAAGAGCCTCTGCAACTGCAGGGGCTTTTTTCTTTACACTGTCTTGTCTTTTTAACTGATTTTTCTCATTTTTATTTGGTATTATCGAGCACTCAAAAATTAATGATCAGTCAAAGGACCATACCGAGAGTGAAATTTGATTCTCACATTATCCGTAGCTACATAAAAAAAGCTTACAAAAAACTGCAAGGTTTTCTGTTTGGCGCTTTCCTCGTGTTCTTAGTTGGCAGCGCTGCGGTTATTGCGATCGATTATTGGGTTTCATGGCAAGCGGAAGATCGCATCATCTACGATATTGATGACGTGCCCGAGCTTGAGGTCGCGGTTGTGCTTGGCACGAGCAAATATTTGGGTAGAACACTCAACGACTATTATAAACACCGAATCGAAGCCGCGATTGAGCTGTTCGATCGTGAAAAAGTTGACCAATTTCTACTGAGTGGCGATAACGCTCATCGCTCTTACAATGAGCCGTGGACGATGAAACGCGACTTGTTGAAAGCGGGTGTCCCCGATGAACGCATCAATCTAGATTACGCGGGGTTTAGAACCTTGGACTCGATTGTTCGCGCTAAAAAGATATTCGATACTGATAATTTTCTGATCATCACTCAGAAATTCCACTGTGAAAGAGCGCTCTTCATCGCCAATTCTTACGATATTCATGCGCAGTGTTTGGCGGTTTCAGGACCAACTCACCATTCGGGAACCTCAATACGTTTACGTGAAGTGTTTGCGCGCACCAAAGCATTCCTTGATCTGTATATTATGGGGACAACGCCAAAGTTCCTTGGACCTAAAGAGCCGATTCAACCCAGTCCAAAACCGGAATCATTTCCGATTCCAAACCCTATTACTGACCCCACTGTAAACCCTGTTGTAGACCCTACAGCAAGCCCTATTTTAGAACCAGCAGAGACCGATGTGTAGAAAACTACACATTTTGAATTTGTTGCCTCACACTTCCCCATTGTTAAGCAAAAACACACCAACACTCCTTTATTAACTTGAGTAACATTCTTCCAACAAAGTCTGACCCTACATCAAGCTATATACCTCGAAAATAATAAGCACGACTCAATGAAGTCGTGCACCAATAAAACGAGGATAACAAAAGGAGCGTCTTATGACGGCACTTGTTACTACACTGAAACACTGGTTGTTTACCCGCAACAGCATGATCTTAATTGGTAATTTCACGTTATTTGCACTTTTGCTCAATACCCTGCCATTCGAAGCGCAAGTGAATACAGGTTTAAGTATTCTCGTATTCGTTGCCATTCTATGGTTAACAGAAGCGATTCACGTCAGCATCACCGCTTTGCTCGTTCCCCTATTGGCTGTCTTGTTTGGTGTATTCAACACGCCCGCTGCGCTGGCTAACTTTTCGAACCCAATCATCTTCTTGTTCATGGGTGGCTTCGCATTGGCAGCCGCGCTGAACAAGCAAGAGTTAGATAAAGCGATTGCTGACAAAGTGCTGTTGATTGCAAAAGGCAGAATGTCGGTCGCCGTGTTCATGCTGTTCGGTGTGAGTGCGGGCTTATCAATGTGGATATCAAACACCGCAACCACAGCAATGATGCTTCCTCTTGTTCTAGGCATCATGAACAAAGTTGACCAAAGTGAAGACCGTAACACCTATGTATTTGTGCTACTAGGCATCGCTTACTGTGCATCGATTGGTGGCATCGCAACCTTAGTGGGTAGCCCACCAAACGCAATTGCTGCCGCAGAAGTTGGTTTAAGTTTCACAGAATGGATGGCGCTAGGTCTACCTATCTCAATGATCTTATTGCCAATCACAATGGTTGTCCTGTACGTGATGACTAAGCCAAAGCTCGACCATAAATTTGAGCTAGACCACGCTCCTGTAGAGTGGACAAACAGCAAAAAAATCACACTGTCTATCTTCCTTTTAACCGTAACGCTTTGGATATTCGGAAAACCAATCAACGCAATGATTGGCGGATTCTCTAAGTTTGATAGCTTGGTAGCGATTGGTGCCATTGTACTGCTTGGCGCTTCTAGAGCGGTTGAATGGAAAGATGTCGAGAAGACAACGGATTGGGGTGTGCTTATCCTGTTCGGTGGCGGTATCTGTTTAAGTAACATTCTTAAAGCGACTGGAACCAGCGTATTCCTAGCACACTCACTAAGCGGATTTTTAGAAACAGCAGGTGTACTTCTTACGATTCTAGCCGTGGTAGCGTTCGTGGTATTCCTAACGGAGTTTGCGAGTAACACAGCGAGTGCGGCATTGCTTGTCCCTGTATTTGCAACCATTGCTGAAGCGCTGGGTATGTCACCTGTTATCTTATCTGCACTGATTGCGATTGCCGCATCTTGTGCCTTCATGCTACCAGTCGCGACACCACCTAATGCGATTGTATTTGGCTCTGGTCACATCAAACAAAAAGAAATGATGCGAGTCGGTATGGTGCTGAACCTAGTTTGTATCCTAGTACTAACACTGTTCGCGTGGATCTTCTGGTAAGCACTAACGCCCTATAGACTTATGTTTATAGACAAGAGCTTATAGGAATGCCCCCCCCCCCACACTCAAAAACATCTGGTTGCAGCTTCCCCCGGCTCAACCAGTACAAAAATGCCCGCTCAGCTAGCAAGATCAGTTTAACTAACAAGACCAGTTTAACTAACAAAACCAGCTAAACGGGCATCTAAAAACAAGAAACGCTTTTCCCTTTTGGTGGCCCCGCGCCACCTTTTTTGTGTCAGCTTGTCACCTTTTCTGTATCAACTACCAAGCACTCATTACCGTTCTAAAATCTGGCTCTCACGCCACACTTGGCACCAAACGCGTCCAACCTAACAGCAGCATAGAAGCACACATAACCCAAACGACAGTGGCTAAAGAAAGCGTCGATACCAAATTGTAGCGATAACTGAACACATAAACCGCGCCAAGATAAGCCGCGTATGGCACAAGCGAGAACAAGCCAAAGAGTGCCGTGGTACGTAACTCCACCATGGTTTGTTCCGTGCCAACAATGTAGTGAGCAATCAGAGCAAAGGTTGGAAACAACGGCACTAAGCCTGCGATGTAAAAGCTCTTACTTTTCGACAGCAGCGCAATCAACAGAACAGCCGCCGCACCAAGCAAACATTTAAAGAACAGTGAAATCATTTTTTATACGTTGTCCAAGCAAATCAACAAAGGCTCTAGAGGGTAAACTCATATAGCGCCCATAAAAATGCCACACGTCGCATATGCACGTGTGGCTTATAAACTAACCAGAACAATTTTCAGATTAGTGACTCAAGATCACCTGATTTCGGCCTGAATGCTTCGCTTGATATAGAGCTTCATCAGCGCGAGCAATGGTCTCTGTCACCCGCTCTTGTTTCATCTCAGCAATACCGATACTGCAAGTGAGTGGATCGCCATGAACCCAAAGGTGCTGGCTGACTAAAAGTCGGATTTTCTCGGCCTTTCTTTGTGCTTCGCCAAGATCAGTCTCCGGGCAAAAAACAATGAACTCTTCACCACCCCAGCGCACCAATTTATCTGTCGCGCTGATCGAACTGCCGACCACCATGCTGAATTCTCGTAAAATATGATCACCCATTTGGTGTCCGTATTTATCGTTGACGCTCTTGAAGTAGTCAATGTCGAGATACAACATACTCAGCTTTCCATGCCCCTGCTTTACCTGCTGAGACTGCATTTTTAGCCAATCACGAATCGCGTGTCGGTTGAGAATCCCAGTCAGTTCATCACGATGAGCCTTTTCTGAAAACTCAAAGTTTTGCTCTCTCAGTGCTCGATTGACGTTCTTTAAGTGATGATGTCTTTTCTCTGCAAGCACCATACGTTTTCTTGAACGGTTTAACTCAGACAATAAGAATACGGTGCCTGTGCCAACCCAAACAAACAGTAGAATCAAGAACAAGCTTTCGCCTGAAATATAAGATCCCTCGAACTCAATACTACGGATGACTATTCTGTGGTGACCCAGTTTCGCTCCAGACGCGGTAGCAAACTCAACCATATTCACGTTCGAATACTCAGGCGCTGAATGCTCTAACGCAATCTCGTTATCCGCTAACCACCATGTCATTACTTGCAGGTTTTTGATCGGAATCTCAATCACACCACCATCCACGCCAGGAGAAAACTCCATCCCGTTGTACTTATGCGTGTACTCGTCATCAGGAACCGAATAAGCAGGATTATAATTACGCAGGTAAGTTCGCAAACGACCGCTAGAATCGGCCTCCGCATGGTAATCAATATTGACTCTAAAGGTGTGGTACTGCGAAAGGTCAAGGCCAGTGGTAATGTCTGGGTTGATACGAATCGATAGGCCGCAATAAGGCCACGGATACTCAGACTTTTTAAGCTCACAGTCGAGAATATACTGGCCATTTTGATAAGATAATTGGGACGTACTGACGCCCTTATCCACTTGATCGCTGGTCGCGATAAACTCATATTTATCCGGCGTAATTGCCGTTATCACACGATTTCCGCTCACACGGTAATACTGGACAATCGCCAGTGTCGTGATAACTAAAAAGATGACTATTTTATGGATCCATTTCACGTCTAAGCTTCCGGCTTAAGGTCCCTATAGTTGGGATTTCACGATAGAAAATAAGTTAGGTAAATTAGTGATCTTAATGCCAATAATTTACTAAAAAACGTTATATCACGCCTGAACAAAATGTCATACCATAATTTTGAGCGAGCGTTTACTCATCAATTATCCATCGCAATAATCAAGTAATATTGCGTATTAAAACGGACTCTATTTGTTATACTCATCGCATAATCATCGTTAACCGTAGCGCCTGCTTACAGAGCGTCCGAGTCGACGAAATAATAATCAAAATACAACGAGTAATGTCATGTCTTTATTAGCAAAAGGAACACTCAAGAAAATGAGTGCTTCGCTCGATGGTGCGGTTACCTACCGTTTACCTGTCGGTGAAGAGTTTGTAGAGCTAAACCCTCTGATTGGTAAAACCATCAACCTCACTCACACCGGTAATATTTTTTGCTGCTCGTGTGGCAAGAAAACCAAGAAAAGCTACTCTCAAGGCCACTGCTTTGTGTGCATGAGAAAGCTAGCAAGCTGCGACATGTGCATCATGAAGCCAGAAACTTGCCACTACGATGAAGGTACTTGTCGTGAGCCTGAATGGGGCGAAGCGAACTGCATGGTTGATCACTTCGTTTACCTATCAAACACATCAAGCCTTAAAGTGGGTATCACTCGTCATACTCAAATCCCGACTCGCTGGATTGACCAAGGTGCTACTCAAGGCCTGCCGATCTTGAAGGTAAAAACACGTCAGATTTCTGGCCTGATTGAAGTTGAGTTAGCAAAACACATTGCCGACAAAACCAACTGGCGCACGTTGCTAAAAGGCGACGGTGACGATATGGAGTTGGTAGAAAAAGCCAAAGAACTCTTGCCATTGGTTGAGGATAAAATCCAAGAGATCAGAGCGAAGTTTGGCGACGATGCAATCGAGATTCTTAGTGAGAACATCACTTCACTGAGCTACCCAGTTGAGCAGCACCCGGTGAAGATTGTGTCGCACAACTTTGATAAGAACCCTGAAGTATCTGGCGTGCTGCAAGGTATTAAAGGCCAATACCTTATCTTGGATACTGGTGTGATTAACATCCGTAAATTTGGCTCTTACGAAGTAGAAGTTTCTGCTTAGTAAGCCAACAGCTTTGAGATGACCGCTGTTTTGATAAACCAAAGCTAAACGGCTTTGATCGGTGAAAGCTAAACGGCTTTGATGAGCTAAAACTAAAATGCCCTCAGCAATTGCTTGAGGGCATTTTTGTATCATGACCAAACATTATAACGGGGTGATACCCTAGTTAGCTTTATTACTTAAGCTTCTAGGTTTATAGCTTATGCTTCTAGATTTATTACTTAAGCTTCCAGATTTATTGCTTATGCTTCTAAATTGATCGAGTTTACTCAATAGATTGAAGTCGTTTAGTGCGGTAATGCTTGGCTTATATCGCTGGCAAACACTTCTCCGCACACGCAGTTCTTTCCATTCGCTTTGGCTCGATACAAAGATTGGTCTGTGAGGTTGACGAGTGCATCGATGGACACTTTTCCTTCGCAAGAGCGACTATCACTCACTCCGATACTCACACTCACATTAAAACGAATCTGTTCGCCCACTTTGAACTCGACCTGATTAAATTGCTGTCTGATCTGATCAGAAACTTCTCGCGAAACGTTAGATGACGCATTGGGAATAAAGAGAATAAACTCTTCTCCACCCCAGCGGCCTGCCACACCACCCACTCTATCTACATTACGTTTGGTAATGTTGGCCAATGCGCAAATAACCTCATCGCCCACCATATGGCCGTAAGTATCATTGATCGATTTGAAGTCATCGATATCAAGCAGCATACTGACGACATGAGTATCAGAGGCAATATGTTCCCTTAACCACTCATAAATCGCTCTGCGATTGAGTAAGTCAGTCATTTCATCGTAATTCGCTTGATGAACCAATTGCTTTTCCAACATCACCTTTTGAGTCACATCTTCGAGCACAACCTGAACGGCCGGCTGACCTTGCCAAGTAATCGCATTATCGTAAATATTGAAGAATCGATGAATGCCATCGAACCCAATGTTTTCAACCACAGTGCTGGTTCCCGACAACTCACCCGACACGATCGCTTGATAGTGCTTACTGATGCCATCCGTATTCTGTTTTGGCACCAATGTAAGGATAGAGTCCAGCTTTAAAACTTGTTCTATGGAAGAACCACCCTGCATTTTAACCCACGATTGATTGACCATCAGCGGCTTGAACTCTCGGTGAACCAAGATGCCCTGCCCTGATTGCATGATCATATCGTGATACATCTTATCTTGTTCACGCACCGCATTTTGTAGCTGAATCGCAGGGGAAAGATCGATCACCGTGACTTGCAGTGCTGGCCGACCTTGCCACTCTGTCACATGGTCAATAGAGAACACTGTGAACTCTCGACCATTGCGATCAACATTAACATAGGTGTGGACCTGCGGATCGCGTTGACCACTGATCGTTTCAAGGTAATTTTGATAGGCTAAAACATGGTATTCTTCTGAGATTAGATCTAGGAAGCTATCTATATTAGTAAGTAGTTCTTCGGGTGATTGGTATCCATAGATGCGAGCATAATTAGCGTCAACACTAACTACATTCATATCTTGAATAGTTATTACACCGTACGTGGATTCGAAATTTATTGAAGACATTGCCAACTCCGCACTCTCGCTACACTCCACAAACTGGAGCATAACAACACATCCTGCCAACGCTTCCACACAATCTTTCACGCGTTAGGGGCATTAATATGGTATCTAGTATATCGTACTGCAACGGGCTTCTCTACAATTCTATCGCTAACACGAGTCACTAAAAGTAGACAAGTATCTCAATCCTATTACTCGCGTCAAAAAACAAAAAAAGATAACGTATATCTATGTAAGCATTAGCTTTTCTGTTTTCCGCTTTCAAATAGGTAGCTAGAGCTCATCACGACTCTTTTCAAATCCTTTTATTATTCACTTCTATCTTGTTGGCTGTTAGCTTGAAACCTTGTCGGTTATTCATTCCAATCCGAAAAGTAAGCGACTAGGAAGTCGATCGCTAATCTTGCTCTCTGGGGTAAAAAACGGCGGTTTTGATATACGACCCAACTGCTGGTTCCCGCACCCCAATACTCTTCTAGCACCGGGACAAGCTTTCCATTAGTCAGGCCGCCATTGAAGCTGCTTTTGGGTAGGTAGACAACACCAAGCCCCTCTTCACATGCTTTCAGTACTGCACTCGAATTGTTACTGCGCCAGCGCCCATGTACTCGCACCGCATTTAACGGTTTACCCTCTTTCTCAAATAGCCACTGATCACTGTTGGCGATAATACAGCTGTGCATTTTTAACTGCTCTGGATGAGTCGGCGTACCAAATTGCTCTATGTAGTCTTTACTGGCTGCCGCCGCCATCGGGCGATCGACGAGCTTTCTTGCCACCAATCCTGAATCGTCCAATCGGCCATAACGAATCGCGAAGTCGATGCCATCTTCGATGAAGTTAACCATCTTGGTATTGAAATTCATTTCTATGGTGAGCTCAGGATGATCTTTAGCAAATTCCATCAGCGCCGCCGCGACATGGTTTTCTGCAAACGCGCCTGCGGCACTCACACGCAAAGTACCGCTAAGCTGAGTTTGTTGAGAAGTCACTTGCTCGTTCGCTTGCTGAAGCCCAATGACCAAATCTCTACACTGCTGATAATAGGTATGACCCGATTCGGTCAGGCTCACCATTCGTGTAGAGCGTGCAAGCAGTGCCACACCCACTCTCTCTTCTAACCTTGAAACTTGGCGACTTACATGACTGGTACTGCAACCCAGTTGTTTTGCTGCTGCAGAAAAGCCGTGACACTCGGCTACCGCAACAAACTCATTAATCCCTTCAAAGCTATCCATACTTCACCTGTTAACGTCTAACGAATTCACATTCGACTAATTCACATCTGACTATTGCTATATAGCAATAATGTTTTGCCTATTCGGCATATTATCACTCAAATGGTTTACTACTAGTATTACAGGTAACGAAACAGCGGCATCTAAATTGAAAACTTTGGTTTTCTAAATAAAAACCACGATGCCTAAAGAAAAACCACAACGCTGAAACCAAACAAACGTGCTCAAAGGGACAAATCATGAAAAAAATACTAATACCTGTAACTAACCACGCAACACTAGGCGACACAGATCAAGCGAACGGTACTTACGCGCCTGAACTGACTCATGCTCTGAAAGAGATCATTGCTGCGGGTTTTGAGTACGACATCGCGTCTATCAAGGGTGGTAAAGGCCCACTGTATGGAACCGATATTGAAGGTGATTCAGTAAACGCAGAAATCTTGGCGGATGATGACTTCCAGAACCGCATCAACAACACGATTCCGGTAAGCCAAGTTAACGTAGAAAGCTACGATGCTATCTTCTACCCAGGCGGATTCGGCCTACTTTCTGACTTAGCAACCGACGAGCAATTCGCAACGATTGCCGCTAAACATTATGAAGATGGCGGTGTGATCGCATCAGTATGTCACGGCCCAGCAGCACTGCTTCCGATTGTCCTAAGCAACGGCGAAAAGCTACTAAGCTCTAAATCAGTGACTGGCTTTACACGCGAAGAAGAGATCGACTTTGGCACCATCAATGACATTCCGTTCTTATTGGAAGAATCTCTTGCTCGTAGCGCAGCGCGTTTCAACAAGGTTCAACCTTGGCATGAGCTTGTAATTGTTGATGAGCGAGTGATTACCGGTCAGAACCCAACCAGTGCTCACGCAGTAGGTGCAGCTCTGGTTAAACACCTATCTTAGTTAAATCAAGAACTTAATCGAGTAACGGTTTTAGTCTGAGTAACCGTCCTAATAGAATAACTGCCGTTAAACAGATATAAGCTCAATCAAACAAAAAGAGCATACTTCCTACTCAATATTATTGAGAGAAGTATGCTCTTTTCTAATTCTGTAGCTATTAAGTGCCTGTGACGTCTTGCTAATTACTTCTGCTAGCGGCTTCGCAAGATCCCTTCAAGCACATTGAACAACAAGTCGATCTCTTCAATCGAGTTGTAATGCATACAACCAATACGCACCACGCCCTGCTCTTCAATACCCAACTGTTTGACCAAACCTAATGCGTAGAAATGTCCATTCCACACACAGATATTATGCTCACCCAACTTCTTAGCGATGAACTCTGGAGAATGGTTTTCAAAGGTAACGGCAAAGGTTGGCGTTCTTAGATTCGAATCAAACGCGGTTTTCCCGTAAAGCGTTGCCCCTTCAAGATCGGCCAAGCGTTTAAGGAAGTACTCGCTGAGTTGGCTTTCATGCTTATTATACAGCGCGTAACTTTGCTCTAAACGAGAACGCAATGAATCGGCGGGATCGCCTAATTGCGCCAAGTAATCTACCGCCGCAATCACACCGGCAAGGCCTTCGAAGCTTTGCGTACCTGTCTCAAATCGACCTGGGCCGATATTGGTTGCAGGCTCAACCTTGTAAGGCTTTAACGTGTGTAGCCATTGAGGCGCAACATAAGCAATGCCCACATGCGGGCCGAAGAACTTATACGCTGAACACGCTAAGAAATCACAATTCAGTTGCTGAACATCAATCAAGTGATGAGGTGCGTAATGCACGGCATCGACATAAACCTGCGCACCATGCTGATGTGCAAGCTCGATAACTTTCGCCATGTCGACAATCGAGCCTGTCGTGTTCGAAGCAAACGTCACCGCGACAAGCTTGGTTTTCTCGTTAAGCAGCGATTCAAAATGCGCCATATCCAAACTGCAATCCGACTCGTCTACGCGAACTTGGCGAACAATCGCGCCTTTGTCGTCTGCCGCTTGCTGCCAGCTCGATACATTTGAGTAATGGTCTAACGCTGTGACGATAACCTCATCGCCCTCTTTCCAATCGCGGCTGATCGCTCGGCTAAGTTGGAAGGTCAGAGATGTCATGTTCGCGCCGAACACAACGTTGCCAGAAGACTCCGCATTAAGCAGTGCTTGCGCCGCTTCTCGCGCTTGCTGCATTAAGCTTGTGGTCTTTTGGCTAGAAAAATAGTGGCCGCCTAGGTTTGAATTGAAATGCCCTAGGTATTCGGTCATCGAAGCTAAAACATTCTCAGGCACCTGAGATCCACCCGGCCCATCAAAAAAGGTCACAGGCTTGCCGTTATGATATTGGCCTAAAGCACTAAACTGTTGGCGCACATCATTAAGAGTGAAGGACATTGCGCGCATCCTTAGCTGTTAGAACAAACACATCCATATAGCCCATCTCATCGTGGTCTATGGTGCGAATCGGTTGTGCATTGTGCCAAAGCTTACTGTCTGCCAGCATCGCAACCTCGCCATCGCCTAACACTTTTCTAAAGAATGGCGCTTCATGTGAATCTTGATACAGCATGATTTCACCACCCACAATGTTATGTCGGTTAACGCCGATTAAAGCGATGTGGTCAAAACCATCTTGGTGAACACCTTCAGGAGCAACCTGAGTTTCTTCAAAAATAGCGGCAATGCGGATCTGATGGATTTCGATTTCTTGCCCGTCTTCAAGCCCGTTGGTTTCTATAAACAACTCACACATTTCTTGCATGCCTTCACTGCTTAGAATCTTCGCTTCAATCGGCTCGAACTGACGAACGACGTCACCTTGAAAGTGATTAATGTTTTCAGACTGAACAAAGTTATGTTTGTCTTGCTCAACGACTTGTCCATTACTGAATTGAACCACCGAGTACCTTCTCAATCGAAACTGGCCATCCGCATGCTCTGTGCTTGGTAGCTTAGAGAATGAAGGTGACAACTCCTTAACTGCGTGGTTACTGAGGTGGGTAATATGTAGGGTATTTTCGTGAGCATGTAACATCATCGACTCCTTAATGATTGTTAATTTACTTTCGATATTTAACGTTTTGTTTACATAAAGGATACTTGAAGATCTTGTCAAATCAACATTAAACAATCATTTATCCCGCCAGATTTAATAATTCAGACACTAAATCCAACCCGAAATCAAATAGCAGTGTATAACACCAGAATAAAAGATGACCAACTCTTAAAACTAGCACACTCCACTAGCTAGTTATAAATCCCTATAAATTTAAATATAACGATATTATCCACTGGGAAGCTAAGTTTCATATTGTGTCAGCCCTTTAGCGTCAATACGCCAACCTCCTTACATGAGCTCAGGCGTCACGCTCGCCATCATTCATTTCTATGCTTTTGCACAGCGAAATACGACCTACCTATCAATTGCCAGGCTATTGATTATTTACACAACAAACTGAAATTGGTTAATTTATGAGTACGCCAGAAACCAAACGCCTTTGCTTGCGCGTCTGGAACAGGTCGAGTTCGGGGGGAACTCGGCCGCCCTCAATGGTTTACTTCTTCTTGGGGCTTGGACTTCACTGGTCTTCAATTTTTGAAAGCGCTTGAAGTCGAATATTGCGAAGGGAGTTTACTTAGTGTTTTTTGACTGCCAGAACATAACTAGGTGATCACAAATGTTAGAGACTTTTCGCTAATACGTTTGTGTCACACACTTTCGTTAGAGATTCACAACCTGCTCATGGGCTTTACGCTGCTAAAAGTTATCCATCCTTCTAATACTGTTCATCGTGAGCGGACGTGCTGTATCACGGGGAAAAATTCGACGTAATGAAGGCAACCCCGGGACACCTTTAACTTTCTATCTTGCCAGTTACCTAGCAAACCTTGATCAATAACATAATCGGCGCATACTTTTGGCCGCTATAACCGATAAGGCTTTTGTATGCATCTGCTTTACATATACAATGTGCACATCAACCGTAATCTACGAGTACCAAATTGATTTTACGCGAAAACACATACCCTAAATTATCGCTTTTTTATGAACTCGTGTTTTTCATCTCCGCATATTTCCCTTTATTTTTAATTCTCTATATACGAGATATGAAGTTCGTGACGTCAGAGCCAATCACGATAAAGGTAGGTCAGATTCCTTGCATATTTACTGTTAGTTATTTGGCTGCAATTATGTTGATTCTATCGGCTTGTTGTACGATTTGGATCGGTTGGATTTGTAAAAAGTATCTCCTTCAGCTTCCTGACGATGTTCAACCAAACGAATACAAGAAAGTGATTATCAAGTCATCGAATAGACAGCATGGGGATATGATTAACTTTACGCTTCCCTTCCTAATTGGGTTGTTTGCATTTGATTACAAATCGATTCAATCAATTGCAAGTTTATTCGTGTTTTTGACATTCATGTTTTTCTTTTTAAGAAACGAAAACATGCTGCTATTAAACCCTATGCTTTTGCTCAAAAAAGTCACTTTACACGACATAAAGTACATCGAAATCGGTGATATACCGACACAATCCGCAAGAGTTCTGTGTATAGGAACACCGAAACCCTCTAACAATGAACTGTATCTAAAAGAAATAGCAGGGACACATTTCCTGTGTCCAAAATCAGAGAAATAATATGAATAACGCAGTGGCGGCCAAACATAACAGTCAATCTGTATCATCTATCACGCAACAAGCACAACTCGACCTACACTTGGAAGCACTAAAAGAATTAGAACTTTCAGATGCAGAGTTACAGATCTATGTAATAAAGACCAATGTAAAAAAAACCGCAGCAAACAGGTTTGTTGAAATAAGGCAGTTAGTTATTGATTCTGAAATGGCTAAAGATCTTAAGGGAGCTATTCAAGCATGTATTAATGGCAAGGACCATATACTGGAACTACCGTTAGTACATACAATCCAAGATAATCGCTTTTTCCAAGTAGGCACTAGTACTACAGACTTCGGGTTTGCGACCGAGTGGATCAGAAATAACCCAGTCTTAAAGATCGGAAAGTTGGATGAACTACATAAATATAACTCTTATGTCGTTCGACTTATATTCAAAGATACAAACAACAATTATTACAACCTATGGGGTTACCACTACTTTTCCAATTCTTGGTCTGCGTCCAAATCTCCCTCTAAACGTATTCGAATAAAAGATCTAACTAATGGTGTATTGACTGCCTCTATCGACAAAAGCCCAAGCTTTACAATGACCGACAAGATAGATTTCATTGAGTTTAATGGGTCTATCTTTATTGCAGATGTCGGAAAATTTGAAACAAGTATGAACTATCAAGAGCGATTAAAAGAACTCAACGAAAGCTCTACAACCAAATTATTTGCTAGTGCTTCAATGAAGGCCTCGGATAAGGCAACGTTCAAAGCCGTTATTGGAAACGACAAACATTTGATGAGGCAAGTGGCATCAGTCGGTCATAAAGGTCATTTTGAAGATCCTGTTTGGATGGAGAAACTGAGAACAAAAGCTAAGCAATTCTCTGATTGGAAAATTGAGTTTGATGACGACAAAAAAATAGTAATTAAGGAAGATAAAGCCTATATCAAAGAGCTCCTAACACTACTACAGAACAAGCGCGTAATGACATTGGTTGACGGGAAAGTTTGTGATGTAGATGGTGAATTAATTCCCGTTGTATAGCTAGATTCTCGAAGAATAGGAGCATATCTCCTATTCTTTATTTAATTTTATATCCGTGATAAGTATCATTTAGTGCAGACGGAACAAAAATAAAATACGCCAAAGCCAAAGGTTATAAAGTTTATGGCTAAGCAAGAAACCAAACAGTCGCCCTCCTCAAAAGCGCTACTCCTGCTAATATTTGCTGCGGCTTAACCACTTGACCTGTCGGCAACTCCATCCTATCCAGAAGCTACATAGGCTGAGTTTTACCTGTGGCACTTTCTAACTCGAAAGTGTCCCTCATCAAGTCAGGAAGCCCTTAATCATAAGGATTGATCACATTGATGAACTACAATTCAGTTGATGATATACTTCGTCTTGATTTTCAATTAGTTAACAAATTTAATAATATGGATAATAAAAGATGAATGTGGGAATTATAATCATAGGTGTTGCATTCTTAATAGTTGCTATATTTGTTATTAATGTATTACAGCAATCTAAACTTACAACTCAGTACAAGGAGTTACCTACAATGGAAGAGGCTTTAGCAGCCAATTCTAAAAACGGCAAAGTCATATGCCCTAAATGTGGAGGCAATTCATTTATTAATTGGGGTGTCGGGGGAAAAAGAGACAGTAAACGAAAACATATTTGTAATGACTGCGGGAACACTGTCTATAGAACAACTTGGTCATAATCCTATTCAACAAAACTCTAACGAGCTTATGTCCAATTGTGAGTTTAAATCCCGTAACTCCCCTGAACCCACTAAAACATACAAGCTTCTTCAAGGTCGATTTCAAAATCAACGGGCGGTAAGTTTACTAATTGCTTGTTCGTAGCATTCAGTAGTTCGACTTTCGCGGGCTTCCCTACTTCGTTTGTGTAGATAGTCGCTAGATAAAGCTTGTCTGAACGGTGGAACGCATCATGAAAGCTCACTTCTTTGTTTAGCAAGCTGGCTAGCAATGGTTTGGTTACCGGAATGTAAGCCCACTTAATGCATTGGCCGTTGTCGTAATCCCCACTCCAATACACCATGAACCTTTGGGTGTTTTCATTCTTAACCGAGAAACACTTCGGCCCTAAGACGTCTTGATACACTTCCAGTAGTTCCAATTTACCTAGCTGTGTGCCTGTTGGGAGTAAGTTCATTGCTCGTTCCTCATATTTCTAACTTTGCCTATCAAACCTTGCCTATAATCTTATAGTTAAATACTGTTTTTATATACAGTTATTTGAGCGTATTTTGATATGGCGGTTCGAAATCGAAAAGGCGCAGCAACAATTCTTGAAGAAGACGGTGGTTTAGGCGATCTTCCAGCCACGAAAACGTTTGTCTCCATTAAGTTCTAACGTATAACGATTAATTACACTTCAGCCCTTGTTTAACCTTTTATTGCCTCCATATTTTCCATACAATCCTAAGCGATTATAAATAAAAACAATTTCAATTTCGGAGTCCTCATGAGCGACGTAAAGCACTGTAATTTATTGATTCTTGGTTCTGGCCCTGCTGGCTATACAGCTGCAGTTTACGCTGCTCGTGCAAACCTAAACCCAGTACTTGTTACGGGTATGCAGCAAGGTGGTCAGCTTACGACCACAACAGAAGTGGAAAACTGGCCGGGTGATGCTGAAGGTTTAACGGGGCCAGCTCTAATGGATCGCATGAAAGAGCACGCAGAGCGCTTTGAAACAGAGATCCTGTTCGACCACATTAACGAAGTCGACCTATCTAACCGCCCTTTCCGTCTTAAAGGCGATTCAGGCGAGTACACGTGTGATGCATTGATCATCTCTACGGGTGCATCAGCTAAGTACTTAGGTTTAGATTCTGAAGAAGCATTCAAAGGCCGCGGCGTTTCTGCTTGTGCAACGTGTGACGGTTTCTTCTACCGCAACCAGAAAGTAGCGGTTGTGGGTGGCGGTAACACCGCTGTTGAAGAAGCACTTTACCTGTCTAACATCGCGTCTGAAGTTCATCTAGTTCACCGTCGTGACACGTTCCGCGCTGAAAAGATCCTAGTAAAACGTTTAATGGACAAAGTAGAGAACGGCAACATTGTTCTTCACACTGATCGCACGCTAGACGAAGTTCTAGGCGACGACATGGGCGTAACGGGCGTTCGCATTAAAGATACTCAGTCTGATAAAACGGAAGACATCGAAGTAATGGGCGCATTCATTGCTATCGGTCACCAACCAAACACTGAAATCTTCAAAGGCCAAGTTGATATGAAAGATGACTACATCATCGTTCAGTCTGGTCTTGAAGGTAACGCGACACAGACAAGCATCCCTGGCGTATTCGCTGCGGGTGACGTAATGGACCACAACTACCGCCAAGCAATCACTTCTGCTGGTACAGGTTGTATGGCTGCACTGGATGCTGAACGCTTCCTAGATGGCCTTAACGATAAGTAAATCTGAGATTGCAGATTTAAATATCGAAGCCCTCACCTCAGTAGATGCAGGGCGTCATCACATTTTGTTGTAAATCCCTAGAGCCCAGTGGTATATCCACTGGGCTTTCTTTTGTATACTAGCCGCCCTCAACAAATAATAATTATCATTAAGCCTTCATAATGGATAAGAAAAAACAACGCAGCTTGAACAAGTGGCTTAAGCAACAGAGTAAGTTAGCGAAACGCTGGCTTATGATTGCGATTAGCCTTGGCGTACTTTCAAGCGTGTTCTTAATTGCTCAAGCAGCTCTTCTCGCCTCTATTCTTCACCAGCTGATCATCGAGAATGTCGATAAATCTGAACTGGTTGGTCATTTCGCAGGCTTGGCATTATCGGTCGTTGGCCGTGCTGGCTGTACATGGGGACGTGAAATCGCAGGTTATCGCTGTGGTGAACAGATCCGGGTCTACATAAGGCAACTCATCCTTGATAAGTTACGTGAGTTAGGCCCTGCTTACATTAAAGGTAAACCTGCCGGTACGTGGGCAACGCTGTTGCTAGAACAAGTAGAAGACATGCAAGACTTCTTCTCTCGTTACCTACCTCAGATGTCTTTATCGGTAATGATCCCATTCATTATTTTGGTTGTGGTGTTCCCTGTAAACTGGGCAGCAGGATTGATCTTCTTGATTACTGCTCCACTGGTACCGATGTTCATGGCACTTGTTGGTATGAAAGCGGCCGACGCAAACCGTAAAAACTTCAAAGCGCTGCAGCGTCTTTCAGGTCACTTTTACGACCGTTTGCAGTCAATGACGACTATTCGTCTATTTGACCGCACCAACGCTGAAACAGAAGTATTGAAAGGTGCATCTGAAGTGTTCAGAACGCGCACCATGGATGTGTTAAAAATCGCTTTCTTGTCTTCTGCGGTACTTGAGTTCTTCACGTCGATCTCTATCGCGATGACGGCGGTTTACTTTGGTTTCACCTACATCGGTGAGCTGAACTTCGGCCACTACGGTGCAGGCATTACACTATTCGCAGGTTTGTTTATCCTTATCTTAGCGCCAGAGTTTTACCAACCTCTGCGTGACTTAGGTACTTTCTACCATGCGAAACAACAAGCAGTTGGCGCAGCCGAAAGTATTGTCGAGTTCCTAGAAACCGACATCACTAAGGTTAAATCAGGCAACACTCAGCTCGATCCGGCTCAAGGCATCAATATTGAAGCTACCGACCTAAAAGTGTTAAGCCCTGAAGGTGTTCAATTAGTCGGTCCTATCTCGTTCGCATTGAACACTCGCCAATCAACTGCGTTAGTTGGCCCAAGTGGTGCGGGTAAAACAAGTTTGATCAATGCCATCCTTGGTTTCATGCCTTATGAAGGAAGCTTGAAAATCAATGGTATTGAATTGCGTGACCTCGACTTAGCCTCTTGGCGTAAAACCATTAGCTGGGTTGGTCAAAACCCGTTGCTACTGCACGGTAGCATTCGTGACAACGTCACTCTAGGTAAGCACGATATCGCTGAGCAAGTTGTCGAGAATGCACTTGAGCAATCATTTGCTAGCGAGTTTGTAAACGAGCACGGCTTGGATTACATGATTTCTGATCGCTCTGGCGGCCTTTCTGTTGGTCAATCTCAGCGTTTGGCACTAGCTCGCGCAATGATTCAAGACGGTCAGTTCTGGTTATTAGATGAACCAACTGCCAGCCTAGATACTCGTAGCGAACAGTTAGTAATGAAAGGCATCAATAGCAATATTGAAAGCCGTACTGCCCTACTTGTGACGCACCAACTCGCTCCTCTTAAATCAGTCGATAATATTCTGGTTATGCGCGATGGTGGTCTGGTTGAACAAGGTCATTACTCTCAGCTTTCGACTGCGGGTGGTTTGTTTGAAGAAATGCTGAACGCGAACTTAGCTCAACAAGATAATAAGGGTAATTTAGATGCGTGATTTACTGCCTTACCTGAAACTCTATAAAAAGCATTGGTTTGGCCTATCGCTAGGCATGCTATTGGCTTTTGCAACTCTGTCGGCTTCTATCGGCTTGTTAACGCTATCAGGCTGGTTTATTTCAGCTTCTGCGGTTGCTGGCCTTACGATTGCGCGTGAAACCTTCAACTACATGCTGCCGGGTGGTGGTGTACGTGGTTTGGCAATGAGCCGTACTGCGGGTCGTTGGGGTGAACGTGTTGTCAGCCATAATGCAACATTCAAACTGTTAACTGATTTACGTATCTTCTTCTTCAAGAAGTTGGCTCCGCTGATCCCAGGTCGTATCTCAAACCTTCGTGATGCTGACCTTCTCAACCGTTTGGTTGCTGATGTCGACGCGATGGATCACGTGTACCTGCGCTTAGTAAGCCCTGTGACGGTGGGTGTGTTCGGGATCTTCTTCCTGACTCTGTTCTTGATGTGGTTCGATAGCTCGCTTGGTTTGATCTTGGGTTCTATCCTTCTGATCATGCTTTTGGTTTGGCCAATCTTGTTCT
Source organism: Vibrio sp. G-C-1 (assembly GCF_021728015.1). NCBI lineage: Bacteria > Pseudomonadati > Pseudomonadota > Gammaproteobacteria > Vibrionales > Vibrionaceae > Vibrio > Vibrio sp. G-C-1. The sequence continues at coordinate 114,759 of NZ_JAKKCR010000010.1, forward strand.
ACAAATTGGGTAAACGTAACGGTGGTGAACTGACACAGAACAAAGCTGATCTTCGTGTGACTACGCTAGATTGGATTGAAGGCTACAGCGAGCTGACTCTGTTCGGTGCTGAAGAGCGTTACCGTAATGCGATTCTAGAAACGCAACGCAAGCTGATGGCTAATCAGTTTGTGAATGCTAACCTAACCGGTATGGCTTCAGCAGCACTAATGCTGTTCAACGGTCTGACGCTGGTTCTTATGCTTTGGCTTGCGGCTGACGGTGTGGGTGGTAATGCACCAGACCCGTTTATCGCGCTAATGGCATTCGCAACTATGGCAAGCTTCGAGCTATTAATGCCAATTGCAGGTGCGTTCCAGCATTTAGGTCAAACTCTGTCTTCTGCTCGTCGCTTGAATGAAGTGATTCTGTCAGAGCCTGAAGTTCAGTTTGCTGAAGAGAAACTCGACATCAACAAGCCGCTTGATATTACGTTCTCAAACGTGACGTTCAACTACCCTGATTCTGAGCGCAATGTTCTGAACGCTGTTGACCTAACGATCCCTGCAACAAACAAGGTTGCGATTGTGGGTCAAACGGGTTCTGGTAAATCGACTCTGATTCAGCTTCTGACTCGTTACTGGGATCCTAAAAAGGGCTATATCTCAATCGCGGGCATTGAACTAACGCAGTGGAATGAATCACAGCTTCGTGAATCAATCAGTGTAGTAAGCCAACGTGTCGACATTCTAAATGGTACTTTGCGTGACAACTTGTTGATTGCAAGACCAGAAGCGACCGATGATCACTTAGCGAACATCCTAAAAGACGTTGGCCTAGAAAAGCTGCTTGAGAATAACGCACTTGATAGCTGGTTAGGTGACGGTGGTCGTCAACTATCTGGTGGTGAGAAGCGCCGTATTGGTATCGCACGCGCGATTCTTCATGATGCTCCTATCCTGCTTCTAGATGAGCCGACAGAAGGCTTAGATAAGCAAACAGAACACAGCATCATGACGCTGTTCGAGAAGCACTTTGAAGGCAAGACGGTTATCTTCATTACGCACCGTTTGATTGGTCTGGAATCGATGGACTCGATCGTTCTGATTGAACAAGGCGAGATTGTTGAAAACGGCTCTCATGAGAAACTGTTAAACGAAGCAGGACGTTACTTCCAACTTCGTCAGGCAATCTAGCTCCTCATAAGTTATAAAGAAAACCATTCAAAGCCCGAGTTTATACTCGGGCTTTTTTGTGTCTGTGATTCTCCTGAACTACACCCTTCTCCAATCAAACTTGGCCAGTCACTTACAATAAGTACTGACCTTGATGCCAATACCCAAACAGCTTAAAAACGACAAGCGAACGACCCTGCGATGGTTAAACTTATGGAGCACTATTTCCCTACTCGTGCAGCACTTAAAGCTAAGTTCCCAGGTTACCCGAACAGCTAATTTGCGTTCATAACTCTAACTAGCACGCACAAAAAAACCGAATGTGATAATCACATTCGGCTTTTAAATTACAAGTTAGCGCTTACAGCTTGAAGCGGCTGATTTCGCTCTCTAGCTCGTGAGACAGTTCAGACAGCTGAGCAGCTTGCTCTGCAGCTTGGTGTGCTTCGTCTGCTAGCTCGTTAGATACGTCACGGATTCCCTCAGTGTTACGAGTAATCTCAGACGTTACTGACGCTTGCTCTTCTGCAGCAGAAGCTATCTGTGTTGCCATGTCGCTAATGCGTTCAACAGCAGCATGGATTTGCGTTAAGCTTGCAGCCGCTGAGTTCGCGTCATCAACACTGGTTTCAGCAAGACTACGGCTATCGTTCATGATGCTAACCGCTTTGCCTGTTGTACCTTGTAGCAACTCAATCGTTTGCTGAATCTCTTGCGTTGAACCGTGTGTACGTTGGCTCAGAACTCGAACTTCATCAGCTACAACCGCGAAACCACGACCTTGTTCACCGGCACGTGCTGCTTCAATAGCGGCGTTAAGTGCAAGTAGGTTCGTTTGTTCTGCAATACCTTGAATGTTAGACAAGATAGCGTTGATGCTATTACCGTGCTCTTCAAGTTCTAGGATCACGTTAGTTGCGATTTGAACTTCTTGAGCAAGATTTTGGATAGAGCTTTGAGTCTGTGTCACTTGACCAGTACCGTGCTCACACGCGCCAACCGCTTCAGATGAGTTCTGTGCAGTGTGGTCAGCGTTACCCGCGATCTCTTGTGTTGCTGCAGCCATTTCGTTAACGGCTGTTGCTACCATGTTGATCTCGTCTTGTTGCATTTGTATACGAGCACTACGTTCTTCAGCTTGAGAAGCCGTTTGACGTGCTTGGTTACCTAGCGCAGCAGATACTTCGCTTAGCTTGATCACCATGGTGTGCATGTTGCCTACAAAACGGTTGAAGTTTTCAGCAAGCTTACCAATCTCGTCATCGCTCTTAGGCTCAAGACGTTGAGTAAGGTCGCCCTCACCTGAAGCAATTTCTTCAAGTGCCGCTGAAACACGGTTCAAATCACGGAATAGGAAGCTCACTAACCAAGACACTAATACGATTACGATTAACGTAATAATGACCGCCGTTGTGATCAACTGAGTAAGTAGTGTTGAGTGGTTCGCTTCTTCTGTTGCTTTGTCCATCTGAACCGCGAAGATCCAGTTAGTGTTAGGCACCTTCGTGAAGTAAAGCAGCTTCTCAGCGCCACGTTCTTTGATGATCTCGATGCTACCCGTACGCACTGCGTTCTCGATAATTGGCATAGAGATGTCGTTTGAAAGCTGGCTTACCGGCTTAAGGCTCAGTGCAGAATCTGGGTGTGCTAGGAATGTGCCGTCAGAGGCATCAATTAGCATTGCGTAAGCGTTGTCACCAACATCAAGGCTGATTACATCGTTAACCAATTGGTCGATAAGTACGTCTGCACCCACTACACCAACAAGTTTGCCGTTATGACGCACAGGTTCTGCAATCGTTACTAGCAATGCTTTGGTGATCGCATCTTGGTAAGCCGTTGTGATGATTTGCTTACCTGCAGCGTTTGCTTCTTGGTACCAAGGACGTTGACGAGGATCGTAACCGGCGCGATTACGTTCAGGATGTGAACGGTACATTCCGCCTTCTGGAGTACCTAAAAAGATATCGTCAAAGCCACCCGCTACACGAGCTTGCTTAAGGAAAGGAACAACATCATCCTCTCGTGAAAAGTCATTAAATGCTGATGCGATATCGGTGCGGATATCAATCCAGTTTTTAATACCTTCAGATGCTGCTTCTGATACGCTTTCAGCTCGCAGGTATACGCCGTTACGAGTCTGTTCAAATAATTGGTTTGCTGATAACCAAGTTAACGCTGTTGCCATAACGACAACAGCAGATAGGCTAGCACCTATTAACTTCTGCTTAAGTGTTAGTTTCATGTCAAAGTTTCACGAGTAGTGGGAAATCTCGCGCATACTACCCAATATCAGTATTAAATTCGAGCGATTTTATAATTTAATAACGTAATATAATTTTAAGCAAACCATTGGCTTATCGAATGTCAATTACTTGGCTAATCGCCAAATTTAAGACGTTATTTTGAAGGTAATTCCATCGAAATATACTGTTCTCTAGACTGTAAAATAGATACAAAAAAGGCAGGAGAGTTTCCTCTTCTGCCTTTCTTTTTACTTTATATTCGACTTCAACCAAATGGAAAGTCGATTAACGATCAGTCTATCGCTTCTCGGTGCGCATACCCATTAGCAAGCTCACACACATCAGTAATAGAATGATGGTGAATGGCAATGCCGTAGAGATTGCGCCCGCTTGTAGAGCTTGTACTGCTTCAGTACCGCCAACCCACAATAGAGCGACAGCAATCGCACCTTCTAGGAACGCCCAGAACACACGTTGAGGTACAGGCGTATCAACTTTACCACCAGCAGTGATGCTGTCGATAACTAGAGAGCCTGAGTCAGACGACGTAATGAAGAATACTAGAACTAAGATAACCGCAATGATTGATAGCAGCGTACCGAACGGTAGAGCATCAAACATTTGGAACATCGCTAGTGATACATCCGTCAAACCATCTTGACCAAGGATACCAACGTTATTCACGATTTGGTCAATCGCCATGCCACCGAATACTGACATCCAAATGATAGTAACAGTCGTTGGAACAATCAGAACCGCTGTGATGAACTCACGAACCGTACGACCTTTAGAAACACGCGCGATAAACATACCTACGAATGGTGACCATGAAATCCACCAAGCCCAGTAGAATACCGTCCAGCCGTGCATCCACGCTTCATCTTCACGACCATGAGGGTTACTCAAAGGAATGATGTTTTCAACGTATGCCATAAAGGTTGTTGGGATAGAACCTAAACTCACCGCATAGCCGATTAGAGCCACTAAGATAAGCAGTAGGAAAGCAACCAACATGTTGATGTTACTGATAACTTTAACGCCGCCATCAATACCGCGAAGCACTGACACGACCGCTAATAACGTTACTACGGTAATAACAACAACTTGTAACCCTAAGCCAGCCTCGATTCCGAAGACATGTTGGATACCACTTGCTGCTTGTTGCGCACCTAAGCCCAGCGACGTCGCCAAACCAAACAGCGTTGCAAGAACCGCCAGAATATCAACAATGTGACCAGCCCAGCCCCACGCTCTATCACCCAAGATTGGGTAGAAAATAGAACGAATAGAAAGAGGCAATCCCTTGTTGTAAGAGAAAAACGCAAGTGACAGTGCTACTACGCCATAAATCGCCCAAGGGTGTAGACCCCAGTGATACATGGTTGCACCTAGCGCCAACTTAGCAGCTTCTGGTGTGTTTGGTTCAACACCTAACGGGGTTTCAAACCAACCCGTGAAGTAAGCAGCGGGTTCCGCCACACTCCAGAACATTAGGCCGATACCCATACCTGCGGCAAACAACATCGATAACCAAGACATGAATGAGTAATCTGCCGTCGCATCAACACCACCAAGGCGGATTTTACCATACGGAGAAACAATTAAGCCTAAGCAGAAAACAACGAAAACATTACCCGACCAGATGAAAAGCCAATCAAACGAATTGATGATCTGGCCTTTAACGCCATCGAGTGCTGCCTTTGCTGAAGCGGTATCTGTAATCAGAATACCGATCAGGAACAGAGCAATAAGTCCTGCACTGATACCAAATACTGGGTTATGAACATCAAAACCCCATTTTTGGACGTTATCTTGACCGACAGTGTAATCCGTACTGTCGATACTGTATTTATCTATACCTTTAGTCATTATCCCTCTCTACGGAATATTGATAGGGTCTGTTGACCTTACTATCCCTTGCTTACCTGTGACCTAATCACAAACTCGAACATGTGATCCAAGTAGTACAAGTTGTTGTCACAATAATTCAAATACTTGGATGTCTGAAGTTTAGCAGGTTAACTTATTGTTTTCAGTAAACCAGAATCGGTTCGATGGGTTTTCATCCAATATTCACGTAATTACTCAAATTACTGATGAAAAAAAGGCCGAACAAGTCGGCCGTCATTTCAATAATACTTTTAGCTCAAAGCATTTTGCTGCTTAACCAATTGATTTTCGGTTCGCAAACCTAGCAATAAGCTTAGGCACATAAGCAATAATATGAACGCAAATGGTAACGCCATCGATACTGTTCCGGCTTGTAGTGCTTGGATTGATTCAGTACCACCAACCCACAATAGAACCGCTGCAATCGCACCGCCCATTAACGCCCAAAATACACGTTGTGGAACTGGCGCATCCACTTTACCGCCAGAAGTAATGCTGTCGATAACTAATGAGCCTGAATCTGACGAGGTGATGAAGAACACCATAATCAAACCAATCGATACTACAGAAAGCATAGAACTCATTGGCAGCGCATCATAAGTGTGGAATAGAGAAAGCGTAATATCTTGCAAACCATTCACGCCTATCTCACCCACCTTGTTCGCCACTTGATCAATCGCGATACCACCGAAAATAGCCATCCAGATGATGATTACTGTCGTTGGGATGAACAATACAGCGACGATGAATTCACGAATAGTACGACCTTTAGAGATACGAGCGATGAACATACCAACGAATGGTGACCATGACATCCACCAAGCCCAGTAGAATACCGTCCAACCCTGCATCCAGGTTTCATCGTCACGACCATGAGGATTACTTAGAGGAATAAAGTTTTCAATGTAACCCATTAGCGCGGTTGGGATTGCTTTAATACCCGCCATACCACCAGCGATCGTCACAAAGATGAGTAAACCCAAAGCAACCAACATATTGATGTTACTCAGAACCTTTACGCCACCGTTAATGCCGCGAATGACTGACATTGTTGCTAAGAAAGTAACCACTGCAATAACAACTAGCTGCATGCCAATACCACCATCGGTACCAAACACATGGTTAATACCACTTGTCGCTTGTTGTGCGCCTAGGCCCAATGATGTTGCAAGTCCAAATAGTGTTGCCAATACCGCCACGATATCAACAATATGACCAAACCAACCCCAAGTTCTATCACCTAATAGTGGGTAGAAGATTGAGCGAATTGAAAGCGGTAAGCCTTTATTGAATGTGAAGAAAGCGAGGGCTAGAGCAACAACAGCGTAAATCGACCAACCGTGAAGACCCCAGTTGTAGATGGTTGCACCTAGTGCCAACTTAGCTGCTTCAGGAGAATAAGCTTCAACACCGAGCGGTGTTTCATACCAACCAGTAAAGTAAGCGACGGGTTCAGCTACACCCCAGAACATCAGGCCAATACCCATTCCTGCGGCGAATAACATCGACATCCAAGACAGGTTAGAGTGCTCTGCTTTGGCATCATTGCCACCAATACGTATCTTGCCATACGGGGAGACAATGAGGGCAAAACAGAAGATAACAAAGATGTTGGCTGCCCACATGAAGAAACCATCGAAGTTACCGATGACTTTCCATTTGATTCCATCCAGTGCCGCTTTTGCGGTTTCTGGATCTGCGACTAGAAGTGCAACCAAGAAGACAATGATCGCTCCTGCACTGATTCCAAATACCGGGTTGTGAACATCAAAACCCCATTTCTGAACGTTATCTTGTCCTACTGTATAATCGGTATTTTCAATACTATACCTATCTTTTACAGGCTCCATGCTTCCTCTCTAATTGGTAGCGCACAGTTTGCAACATTGCATTCTGCACCTAAATTTCGAAAAGAAGAATATCAACCTGTCGCAAAAATACTAAAAAAACCTCCAAAAAGCAGGGCTGAATTACACATTTAGTAATTAAATTACACATTTAGTGTCATTTAGCGTACGATTACTCCACAAGCCCCGAATTGACAGCGTACTTGGCAAGCTCTGCCGTAGAGTGAATATCCAGTTTATGCTTGATGTTTTGTCTGTGGGTTTCAACCGTTCGGTAACTGATATTCAAACCCTTCGCGATCTCTTTACTGCTCTCCCCTTTTGCGACTAATTTCAATACCGCTTCTTCACGCCTGCTCAATGGATTCTTCACAGATTGCGTGGGAGTAATCGGCTGAGTAAACAAATTCTGCGTCACTTTTTCACAAAAATAGGTCGAGCCTTGATTGACCGTTTTGATCGCTTGCACCATTTTTTCAGCCGAAATCTCTTTCAACATATAGCCAACTGCGCCTGATTGCATCACCTTCATGATGTATTCACGGTTGTTATGCATGGTCAGCATCAACACCTTCGCTTCTGGGTCTTCTTCTTTAATCAGATGGGTCGCATCAATGCCGTTCATGATAGGCATACTGATATCCATCAACACCACATCAGGGCGCAGAGACTTAACGACCTCAACCGCTTCTAATCCATTACTGGCCGTACCTATCACGCTAATATCTGGCTCAAGTTCCAATCTCGCCATAAAGCCATCCAGTACCACTTGGTGATCGTCAGCGATCACAACTCGAATAACTTCACTCATTCATTAATCCCTCTAGTGTCAGTAACACTGTAATTTCCGTTCCAAGGCCAATCTCACTCATCAGCTCAAAATCACCACCAATGAATTCCACTCGCTCTCTCATGTTACGTAGACCGATCCCTCGTTTTTCCATCGCTTTATAGGTGTTGAAACCGACACCGTTGTCTTGGATTAGAAGCTGTAACACGTTGCCAATTTGCTGTGCGATAACCGTTACTTTGGTCGCTTGTGCATGTTTCTCTATGTTATTTAGGGACTCTTGCACCACTCGATATAAGGTCGTCGCAGCCTCTGATTTCAATTTTCCGGGCTGAGTACTAAACAAGGTTTCAACCTCAATACCCGAGTGCGCCTGAAAATCCAATAACAACGAAGACAGCGCCGCTTCTAAGCCGATATCATCCAAAGAACTTGGGCGAAGTTGATGCGAGATGTGCCTCACCTCTTCGATCGCTCGCATCAATGAATGCTGCGACTTATTCAAATGCGCTTTGAGGTCTTCATTTTGTAACTTATTACCAAGTAGTTCTAAGTGGCAACGACTTGATACTAATAATTGATTAATACCGTCATGTAGCTCTCGCGCTAAATGCTTCTTCTCGTCTTCTTGGAACATCACCGTTTTATGGGCGAGCTCTTTTAAATTATTATCCGCGATTCGATGTTCATGCATGTTAATGGCCAACGTCAGCACGATAATAACCGCCACCGTCACGCTAAGAATCACCACAATCGAGAAGAACGTGGTTTCAATATTCTTGTTGATCGCAGCCTGCATCGAAGCCACTTCTTGGTGCACGTCTTCAATATACAAACCCGTGCCAATCATCCAATCCCAACGCTCTAACCAAGCGGCGTAACTCAGCTTAGAGACCACTTCCCCTGTCGAGGGCTTTTGCCACAAATACTGGTGGAATCCTCCACCGGTTTGAGCCTCTCTTAGCAGAGCTTCTATCAGAAAGTCGCCATCTTCATCTTGCAATTGAAGCAGATTTTTTCCAATCAATTCCGGCTGTATTGGATGAACCAAATTGGTTCCGTGGCGATCATATGCGAAGAAATAACCATCAGAGCCATATCTAAGTTTAGACAATATGGTTCGAACTTCTTTTTTAGCTTGCGCTTCTTTGATATCGGGGTCGTTGTAGATATGTTCGATCGCATCGAATGCGAGGTCGACCGTGTCTTTGAGGGCGTTTTCACGCGACTTGATTAGGCTGTCTCTGAAGATCTCGACCTCTTTCGCACCCAACGTCTTGGTTTGGTGTAACGAGATCCAACTTATGCTCGCCGTGACCAGCAGCAACGGGAGTAGCGTCAGCAAAATCAGCTTAGCTTTTAGAGGCATTCCTTTCCCTCACAAAAAACGGCTTACTGAACATCAATAAGCCGTTTTACTTTAGCAATTTATAGATAGCCGTTGAAACATATCATTCACATTCTTGGCTTCACTCACATTCCATAGAAAGAAGGGAAAGCGAGAAGTGATCCAAGTACGAGGATTTGAATCAGAATGAACGGCATCACGCCTCGGTAGATGTCTTTTGTGGTGACGCCTTTCGGTGCAACCCCTTTTAAATAGAACAAACTAAAACCAAATGGCGGCGTTAAGAAGGAGGTTTGTAGGTTCATCGCGATAAGGATAGCGAACCAAGTCATGTTGATGCCCATCAGTTCAGCAACAGGCGCAATGATCGGTACGATGATGAAACAGATTTCTACGAAATCGATGAAGAAACCAAGAATCAAAATCACCAACATGGTAATGATCAAGAAGCCCCATTTTTCACCCGGCAACTGCAGCATCCACTCTTCAACTAGATAATCACCGCCAGTATAGGTAAACGCCATCGAGAATGCCGTCGCACCAAGCAAGATAGCAAAGACCATTGCCGTGACTTTCACTGTTTCTTTGGACGCTTCATACACCATCGACCAACTGAATTGACCGTACAGCAAAGCAAGTACTAAGGCACCCGCGCCACCTAATGCAGCTGACTCTGTCGGCGTGGCAACACCCGCGAAGATAGAGCCCAATACCACAATGATCAGCGCGAGTGGCGGTACGATAGCTTTCAGTGCATTGATGACTTCTTGTTTACGACTAATTGAGTCATCACGTTCAATTGGTTGAGCCGCTTCTGGGTTAAGTTTTGCATATATCAAGATATAAACGATATACGCGCCCACCAACATTACACCCGGCCAAATCGCCGCTTGGAACAAGTCCCCTACTGGTACACCGAGTACATCACCTAATAAGATCAGTACGATAGAAGGCGGAATGATTTGCCCTAACGTGCCAGACGCACAAATAGTGCCGCAGGCTAAGCCTTTGTCGTAGTTGTACTTGAGCATAACTGGCAACGAGATAAGACCCATGGCAACCACAGAAGCACCTACTACGCCCGTTGAAGCCGCAAGCAGTGAACCCACAAGTACCGTCGAGATCGCAATACCACCACGAACACCACCAAACAGTCGTCCCATTGACTCTAGCAACTGCTCAGCAAGCTTGGTCTTTTGTAGAACAAGCCCCATGAAAACGAACAATGGAACGGCCATCAGCACCGTATTTTCCATGATCGATTGAATTCGATATGGCATGAAGGCGAACATTTCGATGCCTTCAGCCCAAACACCAAAGATTAACGCGATACCACCAAAGGTGAACGCAACCGGGAAGCCAAGTAAAAGTGCAAACAAGGCTACGAAAAACATTACTATTCCAATCATGTTCAGCCTCTACTTATTCTTTGTGTGAGTATTGTTTGCATGGATAAGATGCGGATTAAAAATCTTGTTCAACGAATGCAGAATCAAACCAACACCACTGACTGCCATCAAGAAAAACGACAGTGGGATCATCGCTTTAATGATCCAACGATACGGCAAACCACCGGGATCGCCCGACGTTTCACCCAGGTTATAACTCTCTTTGGCAACATCGATACCAAACCAAGCCACCAGCAAACAGAAAGGAAGCAGGAAGACAACGGTGCCTATTAGGTCAATAATCGCTTGTGCCTTGAAGCTGAGTTGTTCGTAAAAAACATCCACTCGCACGTGGCCACCCGCTTTGATGGCATAAGGAACACCTAACAAGAATACGGCTGAGAAAAGGTGCCATTCCATCTCTTGGAAGGCGATAGACACATCGTTAAAGGCGTATCGCATCACAACGTCATACACAACGTTCGCAACAAGAAGGATAAACAACATACTGGAAAGCCATCCCAGTGCATCACCGATACGATTAAATAGGCGTTCAATATAAATTAGACTTCGCATTCCCGACTCCATGGAATTTGAAAAGACATCGCGTATTAGAGTTAGGGTAACTAAAACAAGTAGCGCTAACTAGATGCACGACGTAGAAAGGGTTCTTGGGATCTTGTTACAGGATTTATCCTGCTTAATTATTATGTTTAAAATGAACCCGCCGCTTATCTGCTTAGATACGTAAGCCCTTAGACTTAAGCTATGTAACAGTACGTTTGCTTTGGGTTCATTTAGCTTCAGTTCAACAACTGTCGATTATTTCGCTTGGCTATTTAAATAAGCTCTGTGTGAAATATCCGTCCATGAGCGCACTTGCTCTAGGTAGCTTGCTTGTGAAGCTTGGATCTCTTTCGCCAGCTCATCTTTCTCAGCATGTGCAGCAAGTAGGCGATCGTTCGCTTCTTTCAGTGCCGACATGACTTCTGGCGGGAAATCTTTAACTTGTACGTCTGGGTATTCTGTTTTCATTGAAACCCAGTTCTTGCCACTTTCGTGCGTTGCTTGTGTGTACATGTCGTAAGCCGCTGTACGCATTGCAACACGCAAGATTTCTTGTAGGTCTTCAGGAAGCTTGTTCCATGTACGCTTATTCACTAGGAATTGAAGCTCTGAACCCGGCTCATGCCAACCTGTGTAGTAGTAAGGCGCGATTTTGTGGAAACCCATACGCAAATCAAGTGATGGACCTACCCACTCTAGTGCATCGATTGTGCGACGCTCTAAAGACGTGTAAAGCTCACCAGGGGCAATGTTAGTCGGCTTAGCACCTAGCTCCGCAAGGATTTCACCAGCAAAGCCTGGGATTCGCATTTTCAGACCTTGTAGATCTTCAACGCTATTGATCTCTTTTTGAAACCAACCGCCCATCTGGATATCCGTGTTACCACCCGGGAACGACATTAGGTTGTGTGGAGAGTAAACCTGCTCCATCAACTCCATACCGCCACCGTGATAGAACCACGCGTATTGTTCTGCTGGCGTCATACCGAAAGGCATAGAAGTGAAGTAAAGAGTGTTTGGAACTTTACCTTTCCAGTAGTAAGAGCCTGAGTGCCCCATGTCGTATTGACCAGATTTAACCATGTCAAAAACGCCAAGCGGTGCTTTGTGTTTGTTCGCTGAATCGATTCTGATTTGCAGTCGACCATTCGACATTTTCTCAGCCATCGCAGCCATGTTTTTGGTTGCATCACCGAAAACAGGGAAGTTTGGTCCCCATGTTTCAGCAAGCTTCAAGCGATAAACCTTATCAGCAGCTGTGGCGCCAGTTGCGACCAAAGCTAAACAAGCCGCTGCAGTAACCGCAACGTTTTTGAAAACTCGTGTGAGGGAGTTAGAAATGAGACTCATGTTCACGTCCTTTTGTTGGATTAACACTCTTTCTGTGAGTATTTTTTATGGTTCAACATAAGAGTGCACCTTGATGAGGCAACTAGATATCAGGGAGAGCACGCACGACAGGCCCACACAAACTGCGTATTAGACCAAAGGATTACGTAGAACTACGTAGGAGATAATTGAGTTATGTCGATTTTAAAGGACTTACTCTATTCACCAGGGGAATGCTTATTGATAAATACCTAAGTATTAATAATTAAATACCGTTAACAATTGATTGCCATTTCGTGATGAGGCTCTATTCACACCACAGATCAAATACGCACCTAAATGCATTCAATCCATGAGAATCAAGGTTTCAGAGAATCAGACGCCCTACTTTGGTGCTTACTGATTCGAAACATGGGACACGCGACAGACAGATGAATAACGAAAGAGATCAGCCGATTGGAAATAAGGCTGCTGGGGCTAGGTTTGAATGCTAGGTTTGAATATAAGTATGGGTTTAGGGGGTTGGGTTTGAGTTTGGGATTGGGATTGGGATTGGGTTTAGGGTTTAGGGTTTTGGTTTTGGTTTTGGTTTTGGGATTAACATGATCCGTCAGATACAAAAAAACCTCGAAAATCGAGGCTTAAAAACTTAACGAAGCGAATGTAATCCCACAGGATTAGATAGCTTTGTAGATAACCTTGTTACCTGCAAGTTGCTCTTTCGCTACTAGGTTTTCTTCAAGAAGTTTTTTCAATGCGCCTGTTGCCCATGAAGCTGCTTTCGCGTCTTCTTGACCAGCTGCTAGGCCGATACCTTTAGGGTTAATGCCTTCAGCATTGCTAACAACGATGTCTAGAACTTGTTGTTGCTTAGGAGTCAGTGCTACTGCAACTTCTTTAGTTGCTGCTACTGCTTTCTCTACCGCTGGTTTTGCTGCTACAGTTTTTTCTGCTACAACTTTCTCTGCGACAGGCTTCGCTTTTTTCGGCGTTGCCACTGCTTTAACTACAGCCGCTTTAGTGCGTTTCTGCAGTTTAGCCTGCACCTTACGCTTATGAGCAAGTCTCATTGAATATTTCTCCAGTTCACTGCTCTTTTCGCAGTGGTGAAAATTTGAAGCGCGATTTATACCAAAAAACAGGAGCTATTTGTAGAGTGAAGCGCCGAAAGTCGACGAAAAATACCGATATTGTCTACTAGCGTCTATTATTTAATCATCGACTTATCAATTCAGGGTCATATACACTGGTTATCCATCCAGACAAAAATATGAAAACTTGGTGTTGCCTATGGACACTCGTCACCTTACAAATTTCTCTTTGCCTTCGTTCACACGTTCGTACCGTATTCTGCCCGTTGTTTTAGGCTTCGTTTGCTTGATCGTTGCTCTGTACAGTGACAATCCAAAGTTACTGATCGTGGGTGCATTTTGTATTATTGCCCTACTTGGAACTGGCTATTATTTAATGTTGCGTAGCAGAGTGATGTTCACGCTCACACCAACTCATTTTCAGCAGCATTTTTATAAAGGTGGGTGGGTTTTAAAGTGGAGCAATATTGAAAAGATTGGCCTGTGTACTTACGAACAAGATGGGTGGCATCAACCTCTTCCTTGGGTTGGTATCAAGGTTAAAGATTACTCGCCCTACCTCGATTCAATTTGCCCTAAAATCACTTGCGAGTTATTGCTGAGCCAGCGAGCACTTTTGTATCTGGGCGCTAAGCAAGCGGGTAAAGAGTCAAACTTTGAAGATATGGTTCTCGACTCATCGCATTACCATGCGCGCTGCACTGAGAGCGGTTGTGTGGAACTGAACAGATATAAAGAGTCACAAAATACTGACGAGGTTATCTTCAACGATAGCCAAACACAGACTAGCCCAGATTCATCCCATGAATCGAAATCCCATAAATCGAATGCAAAAAACGCAGTGATTAAAGACTATTCCGGGTTGCAGGCGATGCTAGCGAATAGGATGAAATATCAGAGGGGTTTCCACGGTTACGATATTTTCATATCAACTCAAGATTTGAATATGAGTGGAGAAGAGTTTATTGGACTTACTCGACGCTACTTGGCGGCTGCCGAGCGTCTTTCTGATTAAAATTAAACAGGTTTAAAAATAAACTCGCACGCAATAAAAAAGCTTAGCTTTCATAGGAAAAGCTAAGCTTCATTTTCAATCGTTCTTCTATTAAATCAAAGACCTAGTACAGAGGCATTTCATCCGCTACGAATGGGTTTGATGCGCGCTCTCGGCCAAATGTAGACTCAGGACCATGGCCCGGAACAAATGTCACGTCACTGCCTAACGGCCAAAGCTTAGTTTTGATAGAAGCAATCAGCGTGTTGAAATCGCCTTGTGGGAAATCCGTACGACCAATAGCACCATTAAATAAAACGTCGCCAACAAACGCCATTCGAGCTTGCTCGCTAAATAGCACAACGTGACCCGGCGTATGACCCGGAGTATGAATCACATCAATCACTTGGTTACCAAAAGTGACTTTGTCACCCTCTTCCAACCATGTGTTTGGTTCAAAAGCTTTGCACAGTGGGAAACCAAACATCTGACTTTGATTCTCTAAACCTTGAAGCCAAAAGTTGTCTGCCTTATGTGGGCCAACAATGTTCACGTTCAAGATTTCAGCAAGGGGTACTGTTCCGCCGACATGATCTAGGTGACCATGAGTCAATACCAAGTTCACCACTTTAACACCTAACTCTTCGATGATAGCAGCCAGTTGCTGAACATCACCACCCGGATCGACAACGATGCCTTCCATTGTCTCATCACACCACACAATTGAGCAGTTTTGAGAGAAAGAGGTAACAGGAACAACTTGATACTTAAGAGACATATACAAACCTTAGAGGGCAAACTGAAATTTGGGCAAACTATGACATTGGATGTCTACTTTGACAAGTCCCTAGCATTCGCTCGCAAATTCAGCTTAACGCTACCAACTGCGTACAGGACCAGTATCAATATGGATAAAGTTGCTACGCGCATAATAACCGACACCACCCGCATTCAGGCTTTTGGCTACGTCTCTTAATTCTTTTAGGTTGACGCCATCAATACGGAAATCAATCGCTTTACCCAACATGTGGTAGCTCTTCTTGGCTACGCCACTCGACTTAGAGCGCAATGCTTCATTGGTCGCAGGAGAACGGTAACCAGAGATGATTTGAACTTCTTTTTGAATACCTAAGACATTTTGAATCTGAGTGATCTGATCAAACAGGTTCTTATCCATTGGGTGAATTTCATTGCGGCGGAAATCGCGACATAATTTGCTGAGGCGTGCCATCTCGTCACCAACATAGTTAGTGCCATCGAAATAACAGGTCTCTAATCGTTCACCAGTGTGAAGATTGTTCATGCTAATCGTTCTTGGTTGATCAGGGTATGAAGCAAAAGCGATAGAAGGAGTAATTGAGGCGACAACAGCGGTACCACCAGCGTAAGTCAGAAACTGACGGCGTGAAAATAAACTTTGAGACATACAGCAAAAAAACCAATTAGATCGAACGAAAAATGCACGATACATAATGGCAATTGCTGCGTCAACGTACAAAAACCGCCCAAAAGGTTAGTATTTGTAACCTTTGCACGGTTAGTTATTGATCCACATTATAATTTTATCAATAGAAGCTTGGTTGTCATTTTTTGGTCAAGATCACCCTTATTGGCTTCACTGATAATTAACCACCCTCTTTATCATATTGATAGATGTCACCACGATACTGTATGCCCCCTTCTTCAAACAATACGGTTTGATAAATGATATGTACGGGGATTCGCTTCT
This sequence comes from Vibrio sp. G-C-1, assembly GCF_021728015.1. Classification (NCBI taxonomy): domain Bacteria; kingdom Pseudomonadati; phylum Pseudomonadota; class Gammaproteobacteria; order Vibrionales; family Vibrionaceae; genus Vibrio; species Vibrio sp. G-C-1. The sequence goes on from NZ_JAKKCR010000010.1 coordinate 131,132, forward strand.
TGAGTCGTACCTTAGTATTAGGAGCAAGGTCATCACTTTGGTTAGGTACTTTCCTTACCTGGGTAGCAAACAACAACTCAGCCAACTCCTCTGCATGTTCAACACGTATGCAGCCGGAGCTATAAGCACGGAAGTCGTCATTAAACAGACCTTTACTTGGCGTATCGTGCAGATAGATCGCTCGCTTGTTAGGTGTGTTGAACTTATACAAACCTAATGCATTGCGCGAGCCTGCCTGCTGACGCATGCGATATGGGAAAGAATTGAAATTGATGGTCTGCCAATCGATCTCAGTGGTATCGACCGTCTCCATAGTGCGCCAACCATCAATCACTTGGAAGTTGTGTGTATCTAGATAGCTTTCGTCCGCTTTCACCTTAGGCAAGATGTCTTTGACCATGATTTTCCATGGCACATTCCAAGTCGGGTTTAGGATGACCGAATCGAGGTTTATCTCTAAAAGTGGTGTTTTTCGCGACTTTCTGCCCACCACGACTTTGGACTCAAAGACCTCTTCGCCGCCTTCCCAATACTTCATATCAAAACTAGGGACATTGACGACGATGAGAGAGTCTCTGTCTCTTGGCCACAAACGAACACGTTCGGCATTCAGAGCCAATGAAGTCAATCGATCATCAAAGCTCATGTTGATCCATTTGATCGTGTCTGGCCCGACGATCCCATCGTCTGTAAGGCCGTGCATGCGCTGAAATGATTTAATCGCCGTTTGCAGATCTCGATCGAACTCGGGAAAATCGACTGCGATCATCGAGGTATCAACACCGACCAAAGCAATACGCTCAACAAGAACCGCTTTGTCTGAAAGCTCGTCACCCAAGCGCTTCAAACCTTTCTGTCTATATCGTTCAATATTAAGTTCAGAGGCGGTTTCTAACACCGAATAGGTTGCTTTGAATTGGTCAAAATCCCCAACAGGCGGCGCGTAAGACAACACCATCTCCAATAAGTAATCATTGGCAACGCTGCTTTTTAATCTCATCAGAATATGCGGAGAAGGCGCTGGTAATTTGGAATGCAGCTTGCCCGAGAAGTACCACTCTTTACCGGCAAGCGGCGCATTTTCAACGTAGCTCAGGTAGTAGATAAAGGTATCGGTGAGTAATATGTCCAACTCTTGCCATTGAGCATGAGATTGATAGTGACGAATTTGCTTGAGTTGTCGCTCGAAGAGTGGTGCCATTTGAGCTTGTTCGAGAAGCGACAATTGAAATTCAAACGCCTTAACAAGTTCAGGTGAATCCCAAAGAATAGGCAGAGAAGAGTCTTGATAAATACTCTGGGTAAGCTCTGGATAAATCAGCATAAAAGAGAGCTCTGAATCAGCCGGAATAAATCGACTCTCGTCAGAACTCGTATAGCTCCATGCGTGCACAGAAACTAGAACTAATAATCCACAGAAGTATTTTGCGAACATGCTTAACTCCATCACCAACCATCTCATAAGTATGGCAAAGAAATCGGAGTAAGCATGTTATTTTTAAGAGGCTTTATAAATCAGATTGAACTCCAATGGTTATCCCACTGGACCGATGATTGCTGAGTTGATTTCTCATAAGGCTTGCTCTGGCTTACCACACTTCCCGCCCCAGAGCTTAATCGAAACTCACCATCAAGCAGCACAGCACCAGAAGCATCAGATAGCGCAGAGAGTTCTACTAATTCTTTGGTTTCTTTAGACCAAATACCGTAGCAGTTGCCTCTTGGCGAAGTCGCAATAATCCAATCATCTGACGCCGCAATACTGGCGATATAGTGATTGAACCTTGCCCATTGCTCTGGCTCTGCGTTCAGTGATTCAAACTGTCCGCCTTTAGTATGCATCGCCAATAGCGAAGGATACTCATCTGGTTCACCACGATATTGCTGGCCACAAAGCACGGTTTCAGCACCATCATGGGCTAAGTGTCGAATGCTCAGCTTCTTATCCAACAATTCAACCTGATCAAGTAACACACCTTCAGGAGAAACATAACTCAAGCTCGGCTGCATCGAATCGAGGTTTTTCGGTGTTCTACCATCAGTATGAACGCCACCAACGCCGATCGCGAGATTACCATCCGGCATGATGATCACTTCATGAGGCCCAATACCAAAACCGCTGAACTCTTCGACCTTACGATAGCCTTGCGCGACATCGTAAACGCCAATCACACCTTGGCTGCTGTCCGTTTTCCCTTCAGTGGCATATAGTAACTTGCCATCTAATGAGTAAACGCCATGGCCATAGAAGTGACGGTTCTTACCTTTCACGACCATTTTGATCTGCTGACCGTTTTTATAGTCAAACACCATAAAATAGTCACCAGGGCGACGAGCAAACACCACCGCATGTGATGAAGTTGGGCAAATCGCGACGCCATGACCACGATCTGGGATCGGCAGCTGACTCAATGGCATTCCATATTCGTCAGCCACAACCGCTGAATATTGGCCTCGCCCATTCAGCGCACAACCGATTAATTGAGGCTCACTAGATGAGCTCACAGCACCAGAGCGACTAGCGCAGCCAAACGGAAGCATTGGAACAGCTGCACAACCCAGTGCAGCCTTGAGTAGCGTTCTTCGCGTAGTATCAGTCACCATCGGTAGCATTAAATCCTATTACGACACCAAGCTCTATCGCCACTTCTTCATGAATGAGGTACTTCAAACGTTCTAGTTTGTTGTATTGCGTCAGCACATCTCGATAGCCCTCTTTGCTCTGCAATAACTCAAACAAGCTTGAGTCTGTAGGCCAAGTATCTAGCGTCAATGTGAACTGGTCAGCAACGCGATCAGCTAGGTCGTTTAAGCCCTTCTCTCTCAACAAGCCGTCTAGGCCATTGCCATCGGCAAGGTACAAATTCTGAAGTGCTACTACATTCGCTTTTAGTTGAGTCATCGAGGTTTGTGCACGCCATGATTCTGAGAAGTAAGGACGCGGATGACCAATTTTCGCCATCGGGCGACTCAGTTTTTTCATGCTGTAATCAAGTTGGTTGGTCAATAAAGCGATGTATTCAGACTCCCAGCGAGTCTCGTCTAGCGCTAACCAAGGGTTAACCTGCCATGCCTGTGCAATCGAAGATGACTTAATCGCCAAGTTTTCAGTAATCGCTTGTGATGATTGGCAACCTAGCGCTTTGTCTTGAAGCAGTGGCGATTGCTCGTCATAAAGCGACCATTCCAACGCACCTAGCCCTTGAACGGTCACACTCTGCTGCGCGATTTCGTCTTGAGTCCAAGCTTTGTTCTGCTGAGTTAATTGACGCATCTTTAGACCCGTCGTGTTCTTTTTGTCTGGCCAGAATTGAACATTCCAGCTCTCTTCAAGCGCTGCTGTCGGGCCTCTTTCTTGGCCTTGTAGTGCCATCCAGCTGTTCATGGTGAGCTGCCACTGATTTTTCAACGCATCTAGTTCTACATTGTTGGTTTGGCAATAACCCTGCATCAAGACTTCTAGCTCGTTGGCTTGCTTGGCGAATAGGACTGCAGAATCAAACTCTTGTTGATAGACACTGCGACTGATGTGGTCGGTCGTGTCTGCTTGATAAGACACACCGTTAACCTCAGATGAAGCGGCTTGCTCACCCGATGATTGGCAGCCTGCCATGATTAATACCGACAAAGGCATTAACAAAAATTTATGTGTCATGCTGTTACCTTACTTCCTAATTTTTCTTTTAATTATATGAGTTCATTAAATACGAAACGACCGCTGGCCTCGTATTCCTACAAGTTCAGCGGTGCTAAGTGGTTTGATCGCGGCTTTCTTAAGTCATTAGCCGTTAACTAAACTGAATTCAACTCAGCCTATAACGAGTTTAAGAACGCCAATAACGCTTCACGCTCGCTGCTACTAAGAGCTAAAACGTTTTGTTTCGCCATTTCTGCTTCACCGCCATGCCAAAGCACAGCTTCCATAACATTTCTCGCACGACCATCATGAAGTAAGAACGTGTGACCATTCACTTCTTTGGTATAGCCTAATCCCCATAAAGGTGTTGTGCGCCATTCTTGGCCATTCGCAAGATACTCAGGACGGTTATCCGCTAAGCCTTCACCCATATCGTGCAGCAACATATCGGTATATGGGCTAATTAACTGCTTAGACAGTGCCGGTAAGCCTTCACGCTCTGCCGTGCGGAATTCAGCTTGGTGACAACTTTGACAACCAGCGTCTTTAAACAGCTTTTTACCCTGAACAACGACTGGATTGTTGACATTACGACGAATAGGTACCGCTAGATGCTGCGAATAGAACTCAACAAAATCTAAGATGTTGTCGCTTACTTCTGGTTTGCCACCATTTGGAAAATCATCACAAGTGGATTGCGCTGATGTGCAGTTTTCATTCGGGAATAAGCGACTCGTTAAGCCCAAATCACCGTTAAACGCCGCCGCATTTTGCTGCATTAGGTTTGGCTGTCCAGCTTTCCAACCAAAACGACCTAGAGCCATTTCGTTGGTTTGAACATCGAGAACATAGTTAGCTTTACCTGAAATACCTTGCTTGTCGGCCAATTGCTGATCAGCAAATCCAAGAATCGTTTCTTTTGAAATGCTCTCCAGCAGACCAAGGCCAATCATTGGCGGCGCAACGCGCGCAGAAAACTCTGTTTTAGGGTGCATCTCGCCAAAAGCAAGATCAGTAATCTTTAGGGTTGGTTTACGCAGAGTCACGACTGTGCCGTCTTTGAATTCAACGGGAACATCTGTGTAGCTGATGTTCACTTTACCCTCTGGTTTCACACCTTGAAGCGCGAAATCTTGTAACTGGCCGCCGTAAGTCGGTTCTGGAATACCACCATCACGAATGAAGGCTTGTCTCTGCTCTGGCGTTTCGGCTGGAATACTTAAGCGAACTAACATTGAAACCGCGTTCTCATCGCCTTTTTCAGGCGCATGACCACGACCATCTTTAATATGGCAGTTTTGACAACCGTTGGTGTTGAATAGTGGGCCTAACCCATCACGCGCATCGGTTGATGAGGGTGCAGGTACCCAAGGGTTTCTGAAGAAACTGTTACCAACACTGAAATCCAAGCGTTTGCTCATTGGTAGATTGGCTGCAGGAAGAGAAAAAGCATTCGCTCCCTCTTTCTTCACAGTCGTTTTACCACCAGAGTAAGTTTCATGGGCATGTAATGGCGATAAGAAAAACAGTGCGGTTAATAGTGAGGCTGATAGATACGACTTCATACATTGCCTTGCGGTGTTTTTGATTTTAGTTTTTATGTGGGAGTAACTTTTTTGAATAACAAACAATTAAGGGCTCAATGAGAGCCCTTAATTGTTTTCGTCTCGGGTTCTTAGAACTCGTGATCAGCCGTGTCTGGGTTAAGGCTATCAATACCAATAACACCAGCGGCACGCTCAATCGCAGCCGTTTGAGACACTAGCGCAACAATCGTTTTGTTTACTAGTGCGTTACCCGCAGCGTTGTCAGCAGCAATTAGCTGATCAAAGTGTTGGTTGTTTTTCTCAGCAGACGTTACTAGTTGACCAACTTGTGCACGTGCTAGGTCAAACTGCTTTTGGATCTCTTTCGCAGCTTGCTCATCTTTTTGCTCTACTAGGTCAAACAGGCTTGGACCTGAAAGCAGAGTGCCGTCTTCACGCTTATATAGACCCGTGTAAACGTTGTAGATGCCTTGCTCGTTGTAGTAGTGAGAGTTGTGCGTGTTATCAGAGAAACAATCGTGCTCGTCTTCAGTAGAGTTTGCTTCTAGTGCAACCTTCATACGCTCACCCGCTAGTTCACCTAGAGACAGTGAACCCATGCCAAATAGCATTTTACGTAGGCCGTTGTCACTAGATTCAGAAAGAAGCTCTTGACGGTAGTTACCTTTCTCGCCTTCAGCCCACTGTTTTTCCATCCATTCTAGATCTTGGATAAGAAGTTCAGCTGATGCTTTTAAGTATGCGCCACGACGGTCACAGTTACCATTAGTACACTCAGCGCCAACAACGAAGTCAGTGTAAGCACGCTCACCTGCACCGCTGTTTGTGCCGTTTAAATCTTGACCCCAAAGTAGGAATTCAATCGCGTGGTAGCCAGACGCTACGTTTGCTTCAGAGCCACCGATCTCGTTGAGATCTGCAATTAGTTCTGGAGTAATGTTGGTTGCGTCTACCGTTGTCTGACCAATTTGGAAAGTTTTATTAGCAACGATGTTTGCGCTAGCGCCTTCGTTACCAAGCTCATATTGGTAATCAGTCGAAACGTAATCGATTAGGCCTTCATCAAGTGGCCATGCGTTCAATTGGCCTTCCCAATCGTCAACAACAACGTTACCAAAGCGGAATACTTCTGACTGTTGGTAAGGTACGCGAGACTCAAGCCAAGCTTGTTTTACTTGTTCGAAATTGCCAGCAGAAGGAGAAGCTAAGAAGGTATCAATAGAAGAGTTCAACGCTTTTGCTGTAATTACTGAATCTGCAAACACGGCATGAGCAATATCTGCGTAATGTTCTACAACTTGATCTTGAGTTACTGCTGCGAAAGAAGAAGCAGAGGCAAAAAGGAGTGACGAAGTTACGGCTTTTGTCACTAAAGATTTAATAGTCATGAAGCATCCTTGTTGAGCTTTAAATTATTATTCGTAGTAATAGTGCAAACCATTATCATTTGTACTACGGATTGGAATAATACAAACTTACAATTTTATTGCAAGATAAATACAAAAAAACCTCACATATGTGAGGTCTTTAAACATTTTTATGTTAAGCGCAACAAAGAGGCTAATCAGATATCCAGATTATGCTTACCGTGTGAGACTTTTGCCTTCAGGTAGCTTTCATTACCCGACTTAACATGAGCAGAGGTGTTCACCACTTCTTCAATCTCAATACCAAAAGATTTCAGCTCATTGATTTTCTTGGGGTTGTTAGTGACTAGGCGAATTTTTGTGGTTCCTAAAGCACGAAGCATTTCTGCCGCTTCAGTAAAATCACGCAAATCATCACCGAAACCTAGATGGTTATTGGCTTCGTAAGTGTTCATACCTTCACTTTGCAGACGGTATGCATCGATTTTATTGTATAAACCAATACCACGACCTTCTTGGCGTAAGTAAAGAATCACTCCACCCGTCTCACCCATAATTCTAATGGTTTCGTCTAGCTGCTCGCCACAGTCACAGCGAGAGGAATGGAAAACATCACCAGTCAGGCACTCAGAGTGCATACGAACAAGAGGTATGTCTTGTGTCTTGTCTGCTGATTTAAATATCACAGCAACATGCTCTTTATCTGTTTTCAATCCATGAAAAGACAGAAGTTCAGCATCAATACTGCTTGTTACCCCTACTTTGAAATCTATTCTGGCACGCACTTCCGCCATAGCTATACTCACTTGAAAATTCGATGTATTTAACAACACTACATTATATGTCTAGGCAATATTTTGTAGCTAACTATCTAATGATAGACACTATGAGGCTGTTAACAATTTTTTTCAAGGTCGACCATGCACTAATTGTTATATTATAACAATAATTTTTCAGGTAACAAAAAACCCCACATTGGGATGACCAACATGGGGTTATAAATTAATCAGTTGCGGCTAAGGCTACTATTTTTTACAGAACGATTAACTTATTTGAGTTTGCTTCCAGATGACAAGCTGAACCCAAGCGTTCTCTAATTCGGTTAACTCTTCTTGAGTAAGCGTAGAAATGCTCGACTTTGCACTGTATTTTTCTGCCCATTTGTCAGATCGGACATGAGTATGGAACTCTTTCTTTAAATTTGAGATTACGTTATCCACAGATACATCCTTATATAACAGTGCTTAGCCTTTATAATCCTTTAATGTTACAAAATACAGGTCAATTGGTAAACAGTAATACACAATTTTTATGAGCTCTTTCTAACACTTTTTACTGATAAATATATAAATAAGAGGAATAATACGCTCGGAAGTAGCCAAAGTAATAAGTTTGAAACACTCATTGCTGGTTTATAGAGCACAAATTCACCGAACCTTTCCGTCATATATTGAGTAATTTCATTATTACTCTTCCCTGCTTTCACCATATTGAATACAACGAGGCGTAAGTCTTTTGCAATCGGAGAGTTCGACTCAATCAGGTTTTGATTCTGGCATTGCGGGCAACGTAGGGTTTTTGCCAATGTAATAGCGCGCTGCTGTTGTTCTGGGTTTTCAAACTCAAACAGTTCAACTTGAATACTCGTGTCCTTATTACTGGCTGTAAACAGATCTTCTGCCAAAATCGGAAAACTAATAACCATAAGCGCAGACAGCACAACGAGTGCTTGTATTAAAGGCTTCATCATCCATTCGCACCATCAAAATACATCGCAAGTTCTTCTTGCCACACTGATTCGTTGATCACGCCCAGTAACTTCTTAATGATTTGGCCGTCAGCGTCGACCAGATACGTTTCAGGAGTACCGATTACGCCGAGTTCTAACGCTAGCTTACCTTGAGGATCACTGATCACCGTTGAGTACGGATTGCCATCGCTCGATAACACATTGATCGCTGCCCCGGAGTTATCTCGATAATTGAGCCCAACAATTGGAATACCTTTATCATGAAGTTTGAGCAAAAAAGCGTGCTCAGTTTTACATATACCGCACCACGAAGCCCAAACATTAACCAGTTGATAAGGATGCTGAGTGACATCAGCCAACGTAATTTCCTGTTTACTACTGATGCCTTCACTATTCGCTAACGCAGTAGATATGAATTCTGGAAATGCCCTTTTTTGCTCCGACACAATCGTCGATTGCTGCTTATTATTGAGCGCAAAGGCAAAACCCAACACCACCATTAATGCCAAGATAATTAACGTGATGAGCTTGTTACGAACGCTGGTATGCATACTGTGACGCCTTAACGGTTTTCTTTTTACGATGAGTCAATGAGAGTAAAGCGCCAAGAATGGAGAACAACCCACCAAACCAGATCCAGCGTGCATACGCCTTGTACTGCACTCGAAATGCATAAGCGGTGGAATCTACTTTCTCGCCCATGGTGATATAAACATCGCCATGCCAGAACCACTTCATTGCAGGCTCACTCATGTTCATGACTCGAACTTGGTAGTGTCTTCTTTCTGGCGCTATGGTAAAGCTTTTATCGTCGGCATCTAAGTTTAGTATCGCCTTCTCTGCGGTAAAATTTGAGGCGACATAAAGCTCAGTATCACGATGAGAAAGCGTCCAATCCATGAACTCTACTTGTGCGCCCGGGCTTAGTTTATAGCTGCGCTCAAATGAGTGATAGCTATTCATTGCAGCACCTACAGCGAGTACTGCAACCCCGACATGAGCAAAGGTCATCACCCAGACTTTGCGTTGGAACTTAGAACTTCGGGTAACCACTAAGCCGTAAATATGCGTCAGTAACACCCAGAATGCGAGGCCCCAAGTCAGCAGTGCCATCACTTGTAGTTGTACCTGTTCTACTTGCCAAGAATAACAAGCGTAACCCAATGCCAACGACACCAAAGCTAACAATGAAATAACACCTTTGGTGGCTTGAGGTTTAACACTCAACAATGGGGCTAAGCCAACCACGCCAAGTGCGAGCAAAGCCAAAGGTGCAATCAACAGATTAAAGTAAGGCGCACCTACCGATATGTTCCCCAACCCAAGCAGTTCAAAGACCATTGGATAAAACGTACCAAACACCACAACAGCGGTCGCCAGTACAAAAATGAGTACCGCAACTAAGCTCAAAAAGCTTTTGCTGACGAAGCTGGTAATCGGATTAGATTCAAAAGATTCTCCTCTGATGATAAGCAGAGAAAATGAGCTCACAAGTACCAACACTAATATAAGTAGCAGTGCGATACCTTTGGTTGGGTCAACAGCAAAAGCATGCACCGACGTTAATACGCCAGAACGAACAATAAAGGTGCCTAAGATACTCAAACAAAACGTAATGAAAGCAAGGCTGAGTGACCACTTCAGAAGCTGTTGTTTGCCCTTAGCAACGCCTAAGCTGTGCAGTAAAGCTGTTGAAGTAAGCCACGGCAACAAGCTGGCATTTTCAACAGGATCCCAGAACCACCAGCCGCCCCAGCCTAATTCGTAATATGCCCACCAAGAGCCAAGAATGATCCCTGCAGTTAAAAAGATCCAAGCGACTAGACACCAACTGCGACAATGGGCAACCCAATCAAACTCAATAGAATCAACCAGCAAAGCGGCAACTGCAAATGCCAGCACCACAGAAAAGCCGACATAGCCAAGGTAAAGTAATGGAGGGTGAAAGATCAGGCCGACATCTTGCAACATTGGGTTAAGGTCACGCCCTTCCAGCGGCAAGATCGAATTCATTTCAAATGGGTTGGATGCGAATAAGGTGAACCAAGCAAATATCGCGAGCAGTAGGTTCATCACCCACAGCACTCGGCTTTGGTATTCATTCGAATAGTGTTTTTGTAAGGCAATCACGCCAGACCAGACGCTGATCGTCAGTACCCAAAACAACAAGGAACCTTCATGGCCTGCCCATACGGCTGCAAGCTTAAAAAATGAGGGTAATTGAGTATTTGAATGTTCAGCGACATAGAGGATAGAGAAGTCATCACTGACAAAGGCATAGCCAAGCAATGCGACAGAAGTGAGAGAAAACAATGCACTTGAAAGAGAGAAACTGCGGATTAAACCTATATTTTGCGTCCGTTTGTTTAGCATTTGATAAAACGAATGCACACCAATAATGCTACTGAGTACAGCAACCAACACTAAACTAAACAGCCCCAAAGAACCGACCATATCACCTCAATAAGGCTCCGCTTGAGCAGAGCCGATCTGAACACGCATCTCATGTTTATTTAAAGCATGTTCATTAATAAGCAGATATTTAGTATCCAACATCTGCTCACTAATAAACTTGAGCAAAATTAAGCTATCGTTAACTGCCCTGCATAAAGGACAAAAGTTCGCAGCATTAATACGCCCATTAGACTTAGCGAAGTCACGGAGAAAATATACACCGAGCTATGGCGAATTGAAGTCGGCGTAACGGCATTCAGCAACAACGGTAAAACCATCCCAACACCGATGACGCCATACCAGAACCAACTTGCCCAGAAGCCACTGCCAATTGCATTCCATACTGCTTGCTCACTTTGACCACCAGCGAAGATCAACCCAGTAAAGAAAGTAATTAGAACAAACAACTCAAACATCACGACTGGACGTTCAAATCCGTGGATCCATGAAATAGTCGGGCTATGAGGTGATTCTTTAAAGACCAGCACACCAAATAAAATACACGCCGCCGCACCCGAAGATAAACTCGAGAACAAGAACAAAATCGGCAGTACTGGGTTATTCAATAGTGGGAAAGTATTTAAAGCTGACAGCAAGAATCCGGTATAAGCGGCAAGCATAAGAGCAAGAACAGCTAAGAATATTTCCAGAGCATTCTCAAACACTTCTAATTTGCCAATCCAATTACCGACAAAATCAAGTCGCCCTTTTAGCCATGCTTGATCATTCAAGAACACGACTATTTGATCTCTAAATATAATGCCGATCCAAAGGAATAAGATCACCATATATACTTGAAATAAGATCACACCCATCGACATCACAGACGTTGGATTATAGAAGATCATGATCTTCCAAAAGGATAACGGTTTTGTCAGGTGGAAAACCAAGATAAGCAGACCTGAAATGATCCCAAATGGCGCAAGAAAAGCCGTGGCCTTTAACACACCATTATGAGCGGGATCGCCTTCAATGACCTTACGTTTTAGGTAAATGGAGATCATTACGGCACCCGCCGACATCCCCGCAAGAAATAGATAGATTGCTATAATCCAGTCCCATACCACCGTACCAGACTGAAAAGCTGCGTCCCATGCACTCATAATCAAATCTCCCCTTTTTGGTGTGGCACTTTATAGAGTTTTGGCTGAGTACCTAGATAAGCTTTATCTCTGTAAACCACCTCAGATTGAAGCACCTGGTTTATCTCACTCTCAGGGTCATTTAGATCGCCAAAGACCAGCGCATTGGTCGGGCAAGATTCGACACAAGCAGGCAACTTCCCTTGTGCAAGATTGGTATCACGGCAGAAGTTACATTTATCTGCGGACTTGTTCTCAGGATGGAAAAAGCGCACTTGATATGGGCAAGCCAATAGACAATAACCACAACCGACACACTTCTCTTGATGAACGTCGACAATGCCGGTTTTTTCATCTTTGTAGGCCGCGCCTGTTGGGCAAACCATCACACAAGGTGCGTTATCACAATGCTGGCAAGAGTTACGAGTAAAACGGTAATCAACATTGGGATATTCGCCTTGGGGCTCACTCTTAATAATTTCTAAGCGCGATACACCTTCAGGTACTTTGTTTACTTCACGACATGCTTCGGTACAGGCGGTACAACCAATACAAGCGGTTTCGTCATGAATCATTCCATAACGTTTAGTGCCATCTTCTTGAACATTGGCTAGCGTCTTGCGACTTGTTACTGCCGCAGTTCCCGCTACACCTGTGGTAAAAATAACGGCACCAGCGCCTGCTAAAAAGTTTCTTCTTGAGCAGCTCATAGATTACTCCTCTTCTTTCTTCTGGTTGAAGTCTGAGTGGCAATCCACACACAGCTTGATGGTTTGCTTCTTATCTAAGCCCAACACCTTTGCTTCAGTCGCATGAACATCATGGCAGTTTGAACACGTTAAGTTTTGCGCGTGAACATCGTGAGTCCAACTCGCTTCACGCAGATCATCAGGCTTGTGACAATCGATACATTGGCTATTGGCATCTAAAATTAAGCTAGGGTCTAGGAAAACCTTTTCAGTTCCCGGTTGTGATTGAGCCTCGCGATACTTCACCACTTCAGGCGCACCTTCACGGTGATCGGGGCTAATAGAACTATGACAGTCGGTACAATTTACTTCGCGGCCAAGCAAAGCGTGTGCACTTTCACCATGTGAACCCAATACCGTTTCTTTTGAATCTTTATGGCATTGAACACACTTGTAGTCTTTGTCGCGGATTAATTCGACTTCATGTCTTGTTGATTCTCCTACTGGCGTAACAGCAGGCTCAGCAACAGCATGAATGGAATAACCATAGAGGCAGAATGCTAGAAGGGATTTAAGCATTATGACTATGGCCAATTTAATATTGCCCATTTTATCCTTTCCTTATACCGGCATTATTTAACTCTCAACTAAATAATATTCCGGTTAAACAAAAGTACCCTTAAACGATATTATTACCGCTTAAATGATATCAATTCTTATTTTGGATAAGCCACAACGCTTTCTATAGTTAGAATATACCTCTAATTAGGTAATACGAAATTTGGATGGGTTAATCTGTGAACGCAATCACCCTATTTATATCATGGTCAATCTAGGTAATTGATTGTTATATATGATAATAATTCTCAATTGAATTTTAATACCACTATCCACCAATACCTCTTTAGGGGTATATAAACTTCAACGTGATTGAAGTCACTACCGTTAATTGATCTAAGACAAGCTATATCCAACACGTAACAAAATGTGTTTGTTTATGAATTAATATAAACAGGAATTCTCCAGTTCTTAATTTGAATAGCAAACTCACAACGCTTGGTATAAGAGTCAGTATATTGGAGATATCACTGTGAAAAAGCATTGGATACGTAATTCGGTCACAGCACTATTAATGGTTAGCGCATCACTAGCAAGCGCGACCAGTTTTGCTGCGTCTGAACAAAAAGAAATTGGCGACCCTCGTAACGACCAGTTCGAGCAAAACCACCCCGATCAATATCATTCATGGAGACAGACTTCAGAAAGCGAAGTTATTGAAGACGCACTAAAAGAAGATCCAAACATGGTCATCATGTGGGCTGGCTACGGCTTCGCAAAAGATTACAACAAAGCACGCGGCCACTTTTATGCCATTGACGATGTAAGACAAACACTTCGTACTGGCGGCCCAACGGACGAAAGCTCTGGCCCAATGCCAATGGCATGTTGGAGCTGTAAGAGCCCAGACGTAGCACGTGTTATTGAAGAACGTGGCGAAGATGGTTACTTCGAAGGTAAGTGGGCGCGTCTTGGCAACGAGATCATTAACCCTATTGGCTGTTCAGACTGTCACGATACCAAAAGCGAAGGCTTTAAAAATGGTGAACCAGCACTTAAGGTGACTCGTCCTTACGTTGAACGTGCATTTGAAACGATTGGTAAAAAGTTTGATGAACAAAGCCGCTTAGACCAACAAGCGTCTGTTTGTGCTCAGTGCCACGTGGAATACTACTTCACAGGGCCAACCAAAGGTGTGAAATTCCCTTGGGACCAAGGTACAACCGTTGGTGACATGGAACGCTACTATGATGCAATCAACTTTAAAGATTGGACGCATAAAGTATCGAAAGCACCCATGTTGAAAGCACAGCACCCAGGTTTTGAAACATGGCGCGAAGGCATCCACGGCAAGAACAAAGTCGTTTGTGCTGACTGTCATATGCCGAAAGTGACCAAAGAAGATGGCACTGTTTATACCGACCATAAAGTGGGTAACCCATTCGACCGCTTCGAAGATACGTGTGCAAACTGTCACACTCAATCGAAAGAAACCATGCGTAACATCGTTTCAAGCCGCAAAGCGCAAGTACTGAACATGAAGCTGACAGCAGAGAAACAAATCGTTGCTGCTCACTTTGAAGCAGGTGCGGCATGGGATGCAGGTGCAACTGAACAAGAGATGGAACCTATCCTACTCGATATCCGTCACGCTCAATGGCGTTGGGACTACGCTATTGCGTCTCACGGCATTCATATGCATGCACCTGAAATCGCTCTAGAAGTGCTAGGTACTGCCGTTGACCGCGCAGCGGATGCTCGAACTAAGATTGTTCGTCTACTGGCGAAGAAAGGCATCACCGATCCAATCGAAATTCCAGATATCTCGACAAAAGAAGCGGCTCAAAAAGCGCTTGGAATGGACATGGATAAGATGAACGCTGAGAAACAACACTTCTTAGACACGGTTGTTCCTAAATGGGAAGAGCAAGCTGAAAAGCGTGAAGCCAACTACGAATACTAGTTTCTTCAATTAGACCATTACGTAAAAACCAGTCACACTATTATTGTGTGGCTGGTTTTTTAGGTTTTGGGGAAGACACATCACTATCGAACTCCCGATCCACTCGCCAATTCAAGGAATAAACAATGAAAATCTTACTTTCGCTTTCGGCATTATGTATTGCACTACTCAGTTCAGGCGTTCACGCATCTGAGCGCGCTGAGACAGGGTGGGAATTAATAGAGAAAGGTGCATTAGTGGTTGATGTCAGAACACCTGCAGAGTTCGAACAAGGGCATCTAGACAACGCCATCAACTACCCTCTTTCTGAAGTGGCTACTCACTTTGCTAAGATAGATAAAGAGCAACCCATAGTGTTGTATTGCCGCAGTGGCAATCGTTCAGGGCAAGCTTATCAATTCTTGCGTGCTCAAGGGTTTACTCAGATACACAACGCCGGTGGCTTAATCGAAATGCAGGAAAACCAATAGTCTTCGAAATGAGCTCTTAAGTAAGATCGCCTCTTTAGCAATTAACCAAGCTTAGCGGATCATCTGTTTGGCTTGGTTGATCGAATGGATAATAGAAACACGATCAATGCCCTTTTGATTGGAATCTAAGATTTGAGTCCACGCATCAATCGCTTGTTGATAGCGCATACTAATGAAGTGATCGGTCGCAATCAGCATCAATGCCGTACGATCATTGGGATCAAGCTGCATGGAGTGATCCAGTAACGCATTCACGTCATCGCTCATAGCTTGAGAACTAAGATAGTAAAGTGCCGTTGCTTTGGCAGCATAGAGGCCAGAAGGCGCTTGAGGATCTAAGCGAATCGCGTAGTCGTAACAGGTAAACGCAGCATCAAACTCCCCTTTCTGCATGTACACACCACCAAGCTTAAACCACAAGTCGGATTGATTCGGGTCTTGTTTGAGGCTTTGTTGAAGCTCATCTTCGAAATCTGTCGCCGTGTAGTTATTGCTATCATCCAAAGGAAGTTGAGGTAACTCTTGTTTCAGTTGAGACCAGACCAGCACACTCAAAGCCACTGCAGTAAGAGAAATCACCACATTGCCTTTTAGATGGCTGCCATTGTTGCTCGCGGCAATAACGACCACAATCAAAAACAGACTCATTAGTACCAACGCAACCAACAACCAGATATCCATTCCACACTCCTCTTTCATTCCCCTCTACTCTATCGTTTTCATCTCCTCGCTATATTGATCAAGGTTTAGCTATCGATATTTTGACGATCACAGTTCAACGATAAAGTCAGAGCAAGATCCACACATAGCAGGCAATAAAAAACCGAGCACTTAGGCTCGGTTTTTTCATTGGTAAGCTAAATTACTTAACGTAATCGAGATTACTCAGTGTCTTGCTCGCTATCACTTTCAGAGTCAGAAGCATCTGATGCTTGCTCTTCACTTGATTCAGAAACGACCGTTCCTTCTGCATTAACTGTTTCTGCGTTTACTGCGTCAGCATTTGCTTCTTCAGTTTCTTCGCCTTCAACAATCTCAGCTTCTTCTACTTCGTCGATACGTTGTAGACCTACAACATTCTCGTCTTCAGCAGTACGAATCAGTGTTACACCTTGAGTGTTACGACCAACTTGGCTTACTTCCGCAACGCGAGTACGTACTAGTGTACCTGCGTCGGTGATCATCATCATTTCATCGCCTTCTTCAACCTGAACAGCACCAACTACTGGGCCATTACGATCAGAGACTTTGATAGATACTACACCTTGCGTTGCACGGCCTTTCGTTGGGTATTCAGCCAGCTCAGTACGCTTACCGTAACCGTTTTGAGTCACAGTTAGGATATCGCCTTCGTTTGAAGGAACAATCAGTGAAACCACTTGATCGTCTTCTGGGAGCTTCATACCACGAACACCAGAGGCAGTGCGACCCATTGGACGTACTTTGTCCTCGTTAAAGCGAACAACTTTGCCCGATTTAGAGAACAGCATGATGTCGCTATTACCGTCAGTAATATCAACGCCAATCAGTGAATCATCGTCACGTAGGTTAACTGCGATTAGGCCGTTAGCACGCACGTTTGCGAATTGATCCAGTGATGTCTTCTTAACTGTACCGTCGCCTGTTGCCATGAAGATGAATTTCTCGTTTGAGAATTCAGAAACAGGCAGGATAGCCGTAATACGCTCACCTTCTTCTAGAGGAAGAATGTTAACGATAGGCTTACCACGAGCGGTGCGGCTTGCTTGAGGCAGTTGATAAACTTTCAAGCGGTACGTTTTACCACGAGTAGAGAAACATAAGATGTTATCGTGAGTATTAGCAACAAGCAGACGCTCAATGTAATCCTCATCTTTCATCTTAGTTGCACTCTTACCTTTACCACCACGACGCTGAGCTTCGTAGTCGCTTAGGATTTGGTACTTAACGTAACCTGCGTTAGAAAGCGTTACTACAACGTCTTCTTGAGCAATTAGCTCTTCCATGTCGATATCATGAACCGCTGCTGTGATCTCTGTACGACGTTCGTCGCCATAGATATCACGTACCGCTTCAAGTTCTTCACGGATAACTTCCATCAAACGCTCAGTGCTTGCAAGGATATGCATTAGCTCAGCGATCTCTTCTAGAAGTGCTTTGTATTCGTCTAGAATCTTCTCGTGCTCAAGGCCAGTTAGGCGGTGAAGACGAAGTTCTAGAATAGCTTGCGCTTGAGTTTCCGTTAGGAAGTATTGACCATCACGGATACCGTATTGGTCTTCAAGCCAATCTGGACGAGCTGCATCAGTACCAGCACGTTCAAGCATTGATGCAACGTTACCAAGATCCCAACCACGAGATACTAGACCAACTTTAGCTTCTGCTGGTGTTGGTGCGTTCTTGATCAGTTCAATGATTTCATCAATGTTTGCAAGCGCTAAAGATAGAGCTTCCAAGATATGTGCACGGTCGCGCGCTTTCTTCAATTCGAAGATAGTACGACGTGTCACAACTTCACGACGGTGATCAACAAAACACTTCAACATATCTTTAATGTTGAAAAGTTGTGGTTGGCCATTGTTCAGAGCAACCATGTTGATGCCGAAAGTTGTTTGCAGTTGAGTCTGTGAGTAAAGGTTGTTTAGTACAACTTCACCGACAGCATCACGCTTACATTCAATAACAATACGCATACCATCTTTATCAGATTCGTCACGCAGTGCACTGATGCCTTCAACTTTCTTGTCTTTTACAAGTTCTGCAATCTTCTCGATCAGACGAGCTTTGTTCACTTGATATGGAATTTCAGTAACGATAATTGTTTCTTTACCGTTCTTTTCCATTTCAATGTTCGCTCGTGAGCGCATGTAAACTTTGCCACGACCAGTCTTATATGCATCAACAATGCCCTTACGGCCACTGATTAATGCTGCTGTCGGGAAGTCTGGACCCGGGATGTAGTCCATTAGCTCATCAATAGTGATGTCTTCATTATTGATAAATGCTAAACAGCCATCAACAACTTCGCCAAGGTTATGTGGCGGGATGTTGGTAGCCATACCTACTGCGATACCAGAAGCACCGTTAACCAATAGGTTTGGTATTTTTGTTGGTAAAACTGCTGGTATTTGCTCGGTTCCATCATAGTTAGGAACGAAGTCAACCGTATCTTTATCAAGATCCGTTAATAGCTCACCAGCTATTTTTGACATACGAACTTCGGTATAACGCATTGCCGCAGCTGAATCGCCGTCAACCGAACCAAAGTTACCTTGGCCATCGACTAACATATAGCGTAGTGAAAACGGCTGAGCCATACGAACAATTGACTCGTATACCGCACTATCACCGTGTGGGTGATATTTACCGATTACATCGCCTACTACACGAGCAGACTTTTTATATGCTTTGTTCCAATCATTACCTAATACATTCATCGCGAACAAAACGCGGCGGTGTACTGGTTTTAGGCCATCACGCACATCTGGAAGGGCACGACCAACGATGACGGACATCGCGTAGTCTAGGTATGAACCTCTAAGCTCATCTTCAATATTTACGGGCGTGATCTCTTTCGCTAGATCGCTCATAGAGCCATTTTCCCTCTATAGTCAGATCGTATTTTTGAATACGTATAAGACCGAAAAATATAACACAAATTTACCTACGGAGGCATCACTTTCCCTCTCCTTTTACCATCTTGTGACCCTTGTAGCCAATCTATTGATGAGAAATTGCACCTCAGCGTCATATCTTGCTGAAACATGGTCACTTTACATCCAATAAACTAGCAAAATTGTAGATCTTCTGGTCAGCAGGAAAAGGCAAGTTATAATGCCTGCAATTTCATGGATGCATTATTTAACTTGGAAATGCCGATTATGACTAAATCACAGAACGTAGACCCAGCAGAAATCAAAAAATTCGAAGACATGGCGTCACGCTGGTGGGATCTAGAAGGCGAGTTTAAGCCACTACATCAAATCAATCCGTTGCGCTTAAATTACGTGCTAGAGAAAACCGAAGGCCTTTTTGGTAAGAAAGTTCTCGATGTTGGCTGCGGCGGCGGTATTCTGGCTGAAAGCATGGCTGTAGAGGGTGCAGTAGTCACCGGACTAGATATGGGTAAAGAACCGCTAGAAGTCGCTCGTCTGCACGCATTAGAAACTGGCACCAAGCTCGATTACATCCAAAGCACCATTGAAGACCATGCAGAGCAAAACCCACACACTTACGATGTGGTGACGTGTATGGAAATGCTAGAGCACGTTCCTGACCCACAATCAGTTATCTCGGCTTGTTCAAAATTAGTGAAACCGGGCGGCCATGTGTTCTTCTCAACATTGAACCGTAACTTTAAGTCTTACCTGTTCGCTATTGTTGGTGCAGAGAAGTTACTTAAGATTGTGCCAGAAGGTACTCACGACCACGAAAAGTTCATTCGCCCTGCTGAGCTTATCAAAATGGTTGATAACACTCCGCTTCAAGAACTAGGGATTACAGGACTGCACTATAACCCGTTAACGAACACCTACCGTTTAGGCCAAAAAGTCGATGTGAACTACATCGTTCACACTCAAAACTTAGGCTAAAAAATATCGGTAGCCCTACCGTAAAATATTTTGTAAAAAAGACGAATGAAAAGAGTTGCAATTACCATAAGTTTGCGACTTTTTTCAGTCTAAATTTCGTGCGCTAGCTTCCATTTTGACCACCTCGATTTAAATTTAATCGTCCAAAATCCATTGCCTATTTTGCCCAAAGATCAAGGAATTTTTTTTTATGAGCGTGCAAAAATAAAGCATCCTTAAAAGGCGACTTTTGTACAATCAAGTCACGTCTAACGTCATCAGTTAGTGGTCACTTACAGTTTTTTTTCAATCCACCACTTATCCACAAGCAACCCAATTTCTTTACCTTGAAAAATATCAGTTGTAGCACTATCTTGTAACCCAACAAACAAATGACCCCTATATGTTGTGTTTGAACTACAATATATGGGTAGACCAAGATCACAAAGCCGAAACGTAATTTACAAAAATTACACAGAAATACACAAAAACACGGCCTTGTTCAGTTTTGTTAGGGAAATTAAGCAGAATGAACCAACAACTTACTGTTACCAAGCGTAACGGGCGCAAAGAAACGATCGATTTAGAGAAAATCCATCGCGTGATCACATGGGCAGCTGAAGGCTTGCACAATGTTTCTGTATCACAAGTAGAATTGAAAGCTCACATTCAGTTTTACGATGGCATTACCACGACTGACATTCATGAGACAATCATCAAGTCAGCAGCGGATTTAATCTCTGAAGAGACTCCTGATTACCAATATCTAGCAGCACGTCTGTCAGTGTTCCACCTACGTAAAAAAGCGTACGGTGAATACGAGCCGCCTGCACTTTATAACCACGTTGCAAAACTGGTTGATATGGGTAAATACGATAGCCACCTAATGGAAGACTACACGAAAGCTGAATTCGAAGAGCTTGACGCGTACATCGACCACAAGCGTGACTTGAACTTTTCTTACGCGGCGGTTAAGCAGCTTGAAGGTAAATACTTCGTGCAGAACCGTGTAACAAAAGAAATCTACGAGAGTGCTCAGTTCCTTTACATTTTAGTTGCTGCGTGTTTATTCGGTAAATACCCGAAATCAACTCGTCTTGACTACATCAAACGTTTTTACGACGCCTCGTCTACGTTTAAGATTTCTCTGCCTACACCAATTATGTCTGGTGTACGTACGCCTACTCGTCAATTCAGTTCATGTGTACTGATTGAGTGTGGTGACAGCCTTGATTCTATCAACGCAACAGCAAGCTCTATTGTTCGTTACGTATCTCAACGTGCTGGTATTGGTATCAACGCAGGTCGTATCCGTGCGCTTGGTTCTGAAATCCGTAATGGTGAAGCGTTCCACACTGGCTGTATCCCTTTCTACAAATACTTCCAAACAGCTGTTAAATGTTGTTCTCAAGGTGGTGTTCGTGGCGGCGCAGCAACGGTGTTCTACCCACTATGGCACGGTGAAGTTCAGTCTCTATTAGTACTGAAAAACAACCGCGGCGTTGAAGAGAACCGTGTTCGTCACATGGATTACGGCGTTCAGCTGAACAAGCTTATGTACTCTCGTCTTGTTCAAGGTGGCAACATCAGCCTGTTCTCACCTTCTGACGTACCTGGCCTTTACGACGCGTTCTTCGAAAACCAAGAGCGTTTTGAAGCGCTTTACGTTAAGTACGAAAACGATCCTTCAGTGAAGCGTGAAACGGTTAAAGCCGTTGAGCTATTCTCTCTGCTGATGCAAGAGCGTGCTTCTACTGGTCGTATCTACATTCAGAACGTTGACCACTGTAATACACACAGCCCGTTTGATTCTGAAGTAGCACCTGTTCGTCAATCGAACCTATGTTTAGAAATCGCGCTACCAACTAAGCCGCTTTCTAACGTAGAAGATGACGAAGGTGAGATTGCACTATGTACGCTTTCTGCGTTCAACCTAGGCGCAATCAACGAGCTAGACGATCTGGCTGAACTTTCTGAACTGGTTGTTCGTGCTCTAGATGCACTACTTGATTACCAAGACTACCCGCTTCCAGCAGCTCGTAAGTCAACAATGAACCGTCGTACTCTAGGTGTGGGTGTAATCAACTACGCATACTACCTAGCGAAGAATGGTGTTAAGTACTCTGATGGCAGCGCAAATGGCCTGACTCACCGTACTTTTGAAGCAATTCAATACCACTTGTTAAAAGCATCCGTTGAACTAGCGAAAGAGCAAGGCCGTTGCCCATCTTTCCACGAGACCAACTACGCGAAAGGCCTACTGCCAATCGATACTTACAAAAAAGATATCGACTTAGTATGTGAAGAGCCGCTGCACTACGATTGGGACACGCTACGTGAAGAGATCATGGAGCACGGTCTGCGTAACTCTACGCTAACAGCGCTTATGCCTTCTGAGACTTCGTCTCAAATCTCGAACGCGACTAACGGTATCGAGCCACCACGTGGTTATGTATCAGTTAAAGCGTCGAAAGACGGTATCCTGAAGCAAGTTGTTCCAGATTTCCTAAATCTTAAAGACAACTACGAGCTACTTTGGAACATTGGTACTAACGACGGTTACCTACACTTAGTGGGTATCATGCAAAAATTCGTTGACCAAGCTATCTCTGCAAACACTAACTATGATCCAAGTGTTTACGACAGCGGTAAGGTACCAATGAAGCAGCTGCTTAAAGACTTGCTAACAGCGTACAAGTACGGTGTTAAGACGCTTTACTACCATAACACTCGTGATGGTGCTAAAGACGACCAAGGCGACGCAGTTCAAGTGCCGGAAGAAGATTGTGAAGGCGGCGGTTGTAAGATCTAAACCGCAATAAACATTAAGACCCCAGAGAAGTTATCTTCTCTGGGTTTAAAGCATTAACAGGGTCCGTTTTATTGCGGGTCTTTAAAGGATTTGAGGCATTTATGGCTTACAGTACTTTTTCTCAACAAAAAAATGACCAGCTAAAAGAACCAATGTTCTTGGGTCAGTCGGTAAACGTTGCACGTTACGACCAACAGAAATTCGAAATCTTCGAAAAGTTGATCGAAAAGCAGCTTTCTTTCTTCTGGCGTCCAGAAGAAGTAGACGTGTCTAGCGACCGTATCGATTACAACAAGCTTCCAGAGCATGAAAAGCACATCTTCATCTCTAACCTGAAGTACCAAACGCTTCTAGATTCTATCCAAGGCCGCAGCCCTAACGTTGCCCTACTTCCTTTGGTATCACTACCAGAAGTTGAAACTTGGATTGAGACTTGGTCATTCTCTGAAACGATTCACTCTCGTTCATACACGCACATCATCCGTAACATCGTGAATGATCCAGGCGTAGTATTCGACGATATCGTTGAGAACGAAGAGATCCTGAAACGTGCGAAAGACATCGCGTTTTACTACGATGATTTGATCAAGCTGACGGCTGACTACCACCGCTACGGTGAAGGCAACCACAACATCAACGGCGAAGACGTTAAGATTTCACTTCACGACCTGAAGAAGAAGCTTTACGTATGTCTAATGTCTGTAAATGCACTGGAAGCGATTCGTTTCTACGTAAGCTTTGCATGTTCATTTGCATTCGCAGAGCGTGAGCTAATGGAAGGTAACGCGAAGATCATCAAGCTAATCGCTCGTGATGAAGCACTTCACCTTACTGGTACACAGCACATGATCAACTTGCTACGTAATGGCCAAGATGACTTCGAATTCATGCAGATCGCTGAAGAGTGTAAGCAAGAGTGTTTCGACCTATTCAAAGAAGCGGCTGAGCAAGAAAAAGAGTGGGCAGAATACCTATTCAAAGATGGTTCTATGATTGGTCTAAACAAAGATATTCTTTGCCAATACGTTGAGTACATCACTAACATCCGTATGCAGGCTGTTGGTCTAGGTACCGCTTACCCAGAAGCAACATCGAACCCAATTCCATGGATCAACGCTTGGTTGTCTTCAGATAACGTTCAAGTTGCTCCACAAGAAGCTGAAATCAGTTCTTACCTAGTTGGCCAAATCGACAACGAAGTAAAAGCTGACGACTTTGAAGGGTTTGAGCTGTAATGCCAACAATCAAAATCAACAAGCTGACTTCTATTGAATCTAACCCTTCAAATACTCTATTGGAAACAATGGAACAAGCAGGGTTAGAGCCAGAATACAACTGCCGAGATGGCCACTGTGGCGCTTGCCGCTGTACGTTGGATTCTGGTGAAGTCGAGTACGTTGGTTTTGCTATGGCTTATACGCAAGCCAATGAAATTTTGCCATGCATCTGCAAAGCAAAAACTGAGTTATCGCTGAGTAACGTTATTCATAGAAGCAAGCAAAAACGCGCATAAGCCAACTGGCTTTAGGTCGCTTTGCTCGAATAACTTCAA
Source organism: Vibrio sp. G-C-1 (assembly GCF_021728015.1). Taxonomy (NCBI): domain Bacteria; kingdom Pseudomonadati; phylum Pseudomonadota; class Gammaproteobacteria; order Vibrionales; family Vibrionaceae; genus Vibrio; species Vibrio sp. G-C-1. The sequence continues at coordinate 155,563 of NZ_JAKKCR010000010.1, forward strand.
TAAGAATTAAAAAGGGTCCGCTTCTTTTAGGAATGCGGACCCTTTTCTATTTACGTCTTTAGGTATCTGAGACGACTCGTCACTCACTCAACCAAAGCCTTTCTGCTAGCTCGCTGCCACAAAGCCAAACCAGACGTTTACTACTGAATAAGATTCAAAGTCACTGAGCCAATGTAACAAGCGCTTCGGCACTCTCCGCAGCCGTTACACTTATCTTTGTCCACCGTAGGCAACTCCCCTGCTTCGATTTGAATCGCACTTGCTGAACAAGCAGCTTGGCATGCTGAACAGTCCATTTGCATGTAGTTATTACAGCTATCCGCAAAGCTAGGCTTGAGGTCGATATAAGGTGTGACCGTTGGATGGAGCGCGCCAGTCGGGCACGCTTCACTGCACTTGTTACACAGAGAACAACTATTGTAATCCAAATTCAGCAGCGCACTGCCCTCTAGCATCTCAATAACGCTATTCGGACACGCTTGCTCACACAATCCACAACCGTCGCAAAGACGCTCAAACAGCACCTCATCGACCGCTCTTGGCGGCCTTGCATGCGAGCGTTGTGACTTCTCTTCATAATTCGCGGCGGCTTTAACCGGTTTAGAAAGTCGAGTTAAGAAACCGCGTCTATTTGAATTTATTTGTTCAGACATTAATCGATATATAACTTTTTAGGAACAACGTTTATTTTATATTCAGATGTTAGGTATTTAAGCCAATCTATTACATCAGTTGATAGCTTCTTATAAAAAGATAGTTCTGATGCTGTATTTAATTTTTCCAAATAAACACGAGACCAAGTTAATAAATGAAACCCCAACAATTCACGCGCTGAATCAATATTATTATTCTCTAACAAATACGCATGGGCGAATAACATTAAACCAAATTGATCTTCCGGTTCTCTTAAGCCCGTGTCTAATTCAATCTGATTCAATTCTAAAAACTGTCGATACTCTACAGTAGAAGCACCGAACACAACGCGGTCTTTATCTAGGTAAACAGACCCCCAAGGCGGAGCTGGCATGTCGCCAACGCCTTCAAACAGGCGGCTAAACTCCGCTGAGAGTGCACCTTCGTCTTCACTTCTCAATGCGAGCAAGCATTCTTCAGAAAGCACTTCACTCTCCACCAAAGCTTCGACAATGGTGATCAACTGTTCTTTACTTGTCGCTTGATAAAATAGCGAACCCAATAATTTATGCGTATCGATAATCATTATTATTTATACCGTTATAGGTTTAAAGATAATTATATTAATAAATACATTTCATTCTTTGATCCATTTTATACATTCGATTCATAACATTTAAATTTCGCTCTTATTTGATACCAATCAATCAATATTTAAAAATTAAAAGACAAAAACAAAACTACCTATAAAGTGCTAGTCATCAATAACAATAGGCATCTTAGAATGACGAATAAGAAAGAATCTGGGGTAATGAATCTTACTCGAAGAGGCTTCATGAAGGCTTCTTCTGCAGTAGGCAGCGCAGCTGCACTCGCAGGCGGTATTGCGTTACCTTTCAAATCCAAACCCGTAGCGGCTGCGGTTGCTGAGAATGTGGATGAGAAAATCGTATGGAGTGCATGTACAGTAAACTGTGGCTCTCGCTGCCCATTACGTATGCATGTACAAAACGGTGAAATCAAATACGTAGAAACAGACAACACAGGTACTGACGAATACGGTCATCACCAAGTTCGTGCGTGTCTACGTGGTCGCTCTATGCGTCGCCGTGTTTACAACCCAGATCGCCTGAAATACCCTATGAAACGTGTTGGTAAACGTGGTGAAGGCAAGTTTAAACGTATTAGTTGGGAAGAGGCTTACGACGAAGTCGCTGGCACCATGCAACGTCTTATCAAAGACTACGGTAACGACACCATCTACCTAAACTACGGTACTGGTACGCTGGGCGGTACAGTAACTAAGTCTTGGCCACCAGCTCAAACGCTGATTGCTCGTCTAATGAACTTAAGTGGTGGTTACCTAAACCATTACGGTGACTACTCAACAGCGCAAATCGCGAAAGGCTTGAGCTACACCTACGGTGGTTGGGCAAACAACAACTCTTTCTCTGACCTAGAGAACACCAAGCTTAACATCCAATTTGGTAACAACCCTGCCGAGACACGTATGTCTGGCGGCGGTCTGATTCACCATTACGTAGAAAGCAAAAACAAATCGAACGCAAGAACGATCATCATCGACCCTCGCTACACCGATACTGCCGGTGGCCGTGAAGATCAATGGATCCCAATCCGTCCTTCTACAGATGCGGCATTGGTTGCTGGTCTTGCGCACGTGATGATCACTGAAGACCTTGTCGACCAACCGTTCCTAGACAAATACTGCGTAGGTTACGACGAGAAGACACTGCCGGCATCGGCGCCTAAAAACAGCGACTACAAATCTTACATCCTAGGTTTAGGTGAAGATGGCGTAGAGAAGACACCAGAATGGGCTTCTAAGATCACCGGTATTCCCGTTGATACTATCGTCAAGCTTGGCCGTGAAATGGGCACAGCAAAACCGTGCGCAATCCACCAAGGCTGGGGCCTGCAACGTACTGCGAACGGTGAGCTAGCGTGTCGTGCAATCGCAATGCTGTCATTACTCACCGGTTCTGTGGGTGTATCTGGCGGTTCAACAGGTGCTCGTGAAAGTGACATCAACATTCCTTTTGTTCGCTTCCCTACTGTGCCAAACCCAGTTGAAACTTCAATTTCAATGTTCATGTGGACAGATGCAATTTACCGTCACCATGAAATGACCGACATCACTGATGGTGTTCGTGGTGCAGAGCGCCTTAAGAACCCAATCAAGATGATCTGGAACTACGCAGGTAACTGCATCATCAACCAACACTCAGACATCAACAAGACTCACGCGATTCTTCAAGATGAAAGTGCGTGTGAAATGATTGTCGTGGTTGATAACCATATGACTTCTTCAGCGAAATACGCCGATATCATCCTGCCAGACTTAACAACGTCTGAGCAAGACGACTGGTGTATGGATGGTAAAGCAGCGAATATGCCTTACTTCATCTACGCGCAGAAAGCGATCGAACCTCAATTCGAAGCGAAATCTATCTATGAAATGTGCTCTCAGTTGGCTAAGCGTATGGGCGTCGAAAAAGAGTTCACAGAAGGCCGAACTCAAGAGCAATGGATTGAGCACCTTTACGCTGAAACTCGTAAGAACGATCCAACACTGCCAACCTTCGAAGAAATGAAAGAGCTGGGTATCTACAAACGTAGCTACGACCACCACTACATTGCTTACGAAGACTTCCGTAAAGATCCAGAAGCGAACCCACTGACAACACCAAGTGGCAAGATCGAGATCTACTCGGAGCAACTGGCTGATATCGCGAAGACTTGGAAGCTGAAAGAAGACGAAGTGATTCACCCACTTCCGATTTACGCGGACTCTTTTGAAGGTCATAACGATCCACTAGCAGAAAAATACCCACTTCAGCTAACCGGTTTCCACTACAAGGCTCGTACTCACTCGACTTACGGCAACGTTGCTGAAATCAAAGCAGCAGCACCGCAAGAGTTGTGGATCAACCCGATTGATGCTCAAGAGCGCGGTATTAAAAATGGCGACATGGTCAGTATTTTCAACGATCGTGGCGAAGTACACATTCCAGCGAAAGTGACACCTAGGATTCTTCCTCGAGTTGTCGCACTAGGCGAAGGTGCATGGTACGCACCAGATGGTCAGAAGATCGACCATGCAGGCTCTATTAACGTGCTGACGACTCAGCGCCCGAGCCCACTTGCTAAGGGTAACCCTCAGCATACAAACCTAGTTCAAATCAAAACGCTAAACAAAGCATAAGGTAGGTTGGAATGAAACAATACGGCTTTTACATTGATTCAAGTAAATGCACGGGTTGTAAAACCTGTCAGCTTGCTTGTAAAGATTATAACGATCTAGACATCAAAACGAACTACCGTCGCGTATACGAATACGCAGGTGGTGGCTTCACTCAAGATGGTGATACCTGGGTTCAGAAAGATGTCTTTTCTTACTACCTTTCTATCGCTTGTAACCACTGTACTAACCCAGCGTGTGTGAAAGTGTGTCCTTCGGGCGCGATGCACAAACGTGATGAAGACGGTTTGGTTGTGGTTGATGAGAGCGTATGTATTGGTTGTCAGCACTGTAGCAATGCCTGTCCTTACGGCGCACCACAATACAATGCTAAGAAAGGTCACATGACTAAATGCGATGGTTGTTACCAACGTGTTTCTGAAGGCAAACAGCCTATCTGTGTTGAGTCTTGCCCACTTCGTGCATTGGAGTTTGGCGAAATCAATACACTTCGCGAGAAGTACGGCTCTGGTGCGGATGTGGCGCCACTGCCATCTTCAACAGAAACGCTACCGAACATCGTGATTAAGCTGAACAAAAACGCGAAGCCGACTGGCGATACCAGTGGTCACCTAGCAAACCCGAAGGAGGTGTAAGATGATTTTTCATGAGTGGTCTTTAATCTTCTTTACAGTGCTGGCGCAAACTGCGGTTGGTGGTTACTTACTGATTGGCGCACGTGCACTGATACTTGGTCATGACGAAGAGAAGCTGAACAGCTACAAAGTTCCAATGTTCATTCTGTGGGCATTAATGGGTCTTGGCTTCATGTTCTCGACAACGCACCTTGGTTCTCCACTGCGCGCGTTCAATGCTTTTAACCAACTAGGTTCTGCTTGGTTGTCTAACGAAGTGTTCTTCGGTGCGGCATTCTTCGCTGTCGGTGGCCTGCAATGGCTATTGTCTGTGGTTAAGAAAGGTGGCGTTGCTATCCAGAAAGCACTGATGGTTGGCGCTATGGTGTTGGGTGTTATCTTCATGTACGCAATGATCAACGTATACATGATCAATACAGTACCGACGTGGGACAACATCTACACACCACTGAGCTTCATCATGACGATGGTTGTGGGCGGCTTGCTGCTGTCTCAGTTTGTGATTGTATTCGCAAATGACAGCCGCTTTACGGTTGACCGTAACATCACCATGCTGGCTGTTATCGCAGTTGCTATCAGCTTGCTTGTGACCGTAGGAAAACTGAACCTAATCGGTGACATTCAAACTTCAGCGGCAAAAGCATCTGAGTTGGTTGACGGTTTAGGCAGCTATGTGATTCTTCAAGTTGCATTGTTGATGGCAAGCTTGTTGATTTGGATTCTACCTATGCTGAACAAAGCAAAAGTGAACCCAGTAAACCTTGGCTTAGCACTAGTATTGTTCTTGGCTTCAGAGTTAATCGGCCGTGGTTTGTTCTATAGTCTACATATGACAAGCGGTTTGTAATCAAGTTCTTACAGACATGAGTTACGTGTAAACATAGCTGCTTGTTTGGTTATCTAGAAGGCTAGATAAACTAAAGGCCCAACACCTATTTAGATGTTGGGCCTTTTTATTGCGTTTTTTCTCGCGTTTTTAGTACAGACTTGGTTAGCTCGCCTAAATACTTACTTAATAATAGCCGCTGGAATAAACATGTCTTTCAATCGCTTAACCGAAGAGTAAGTACCAAACATCGGTTTGTTGTCTAGGTGTCTTCTCAGCATATCGGCGGCAACGGTCTTGATCACGTTACGTTGGTCTTCGCGTGAGTACTGACGATAAAATTCAAGCACCTGGCCCCATTCTCCCGCTTCGGTCGACAATGCAACGCTGAATGTGTTGCCTTCTAACTTGCCAGTCACCAAAGCTAGCTCAGTAGCGCACTTCTCTCTTGTTGCACCAGCCAGAGCAAAGGTTGCCGCTAATGGATCGCTCTTCTCAAGTTCACTCTCTTTTGGCTCAGCCATCACCCACGAATGCCCGAAGCAATCTTCAACCTGCTCATTCAATTGCAGCCACGCTGACAATGCACCTTTGGTCGACACTTCAGAGACAGATAACGTCTTCTTTTTCTCAGCCATGATGTGGCCAATATGATCAACCATAGGCTCATCAACACTGACGACATTACTTTCTAGCAGCTTGTAAACCATTTGCAGCAACTTAACGCGAGTTTCTAAGTCTGCCTTAGGACCAAACAGTTTGACCTCAATGAACGGCAGATAAGAACGGTAACCCAACTCATAACCTTCAGGCAGCTTTAATTGGTCCAAAACATCAGAGATACCCGACTCAGACAAACCAAACGTAAACAATCGACTGCATTCAGAGGCAACCACTTGAGGGTAGGTACGTGACAGATCAGGAATGATCTCAAACGTGACCATGCGTTTGAATTCACTCGGGACACCCGGAGTGAAATAGAAAGTCGCATCGTTGATTTTCAGTTTGAAGCCGCAAGCCGTGCCCACAGGGTTATCGACAATCTCTGAACTCGCTGGCAACAAAGCTTGTTTAAGGTTGCTGTCCGGCATCGGCATGCCACGTCCAGAAAACATCTCTTCCATACGAGTTAGCCATTCAGGGAACATAACGAGTTTCTGCTCTGAAGCCGCCGCAGCCGCAGCCGCACTCATATCATCAGTTGTCGGTCCTAAACCACCATTAACGATAACCACATCATAGTTAAAACTCAGCATCAGCAGTTCTTCAACTAGAGCATTCATTTGGTCACCCACAGTCGAACGTTTCGCTAGGGCAAAACCGTGCTGATAAAACTCAGCAGACATCCAAGCTGCGTTTGTGTCTACAATGTCCCCATGAAGAACTTCTTCACCAGTGCTTAACATTGCGATTTTCGTCATATTTCTATCCTTTGTAGTCATAAAAAGACACTGCATTATTTACAAACTGGTCTATGGTTGAGTTTGAGACATTTCATCTTTTCACAAATATTAATAATGTTAAATCTAAGGTTTTCTTAGGAAAAGCAATAAATTATTAGTTCCCTAAATCAGGCATTTAATAGATAATTGTGACTCTGATCAATTCTTAACTTCTCATGGAGACCCTTGTGGCCAAATCACCGTTACTAACGAAGGTTACTGCTGCATTTTCAATGCTAATGTCAGTTAACTCGGTTGCAAGCCAATACGACTTCGACCAGCCAATCAACCTTTCTTACTCGGATGAATGTGCTCAAGATTACTGTGTTAATGAAAGCTTGTACACCTACAAGCCTAGCAAGAACTATGCACTAAGCGAATCAAGTGATCAGTACGATCTAACGATCGATAAGCAACCAATCTACCTTACTGTCAGCGATGGCAAAGATTGGGATTACTTAATGGGTCAAACCTACACAATTCTTGGCCTAAGTGTCGCAACCGTTGGTCTAATGACTCTTTTACCTGAAAGTATCACTAAGTGGGATGATGACCAACGTGATATCAGCGCACTAGGTAAAAAATGGAAAGATAACGTTTCCGAAGGCCCAGTATGGGACCGTGACGAACACTTCCTAAACTACGTGATGCACCCGTATTTCGGTGGTGTTTACTATACGGCAGCTCGACATGCAGGTTACGACGAGTTTGAGTCTTTCTTATACTCTTGGACAATGTCGACCTTCTTCTGGGAATATGGCGTAGAAGCGTTTGCTGAAGTACCTTCATGGCAAGATCTCTTCATCACACCTTTCTTCGGTGCGGTTGTGGGTGAAATAATGCTAGAAACCGAGCAAGATATCATTGCTTCCGGTGGCGAAGTGATGGGCTCTCAAACCATGGGTGATGTTTCGTTATTCTTCCTTAACCCTGTTGGCCATATCCACTACTGGGTAAGTGATGCATGGGGTGGTGACGCAGAAGTTAATCTGAATACTAACCCTTGGTGGGATAACCAAGACGCAGCTCGATTCGCCTACGATGCTGGCGCACGATACGATTCTCAATTTGTTGGTATGAACTTTAAAGTAACGTTCTAAATCGTCTTTCAGTCTATGAATTTCAAGTTACTGCATTCCTAATAAAAGCGACAACTCTTCTAAAAAGCGGCTCTCTAGCCGCTTTTTTTGTGCCCTACTCTTCATTCTCTTTTTTTACATCACAGCTTAGTTTCAAAAATTGACATAGGTCAAACATTGTTCGATGTAAACTTCTACACTGAAATTAAAGAACTTTATCGCGTGATATCAAACATTTAATTAGCAACGAATCATTGAAACTTTGGGGGCTGATATGAACAGTACATTTATCGTAAACTTTATCGGAAAAGCATCACCAGCAACAATCAAACAACTTGCTGCGGTTACTCACGAAAACGACGGCAAATGGCTCATCAGTAAAGTGAATTTTATTGAAGACCAAGTCGCAGGCGTACTTAAGGTTCAACTTCCAGCCATCAACGAATCGATTGTCAAAGAAGCTTTCAGCGCCAATCCAGATCTCATCGTGCAGTTTGTCGACTCAGATCATACGCACAATGCTCAAGACACAATCCATCACCTAAGACTCGACTCTAACGACAGAGCGGGTATCGTCAACGAAGTGACACATGTATTGGACAGACAAGGGATCAGCATTCTTGATATGGATTGCCACCGAGTTTTCATCGCTGGCGGCGGTGGTGTTAGCTCAAGCTTATTTACTTCCAAGATTGCCGTTAAGCTACCAATCGAAGTTTTGATTGATGACGTAGTGAATGAACTAGAAACACTCAGCGAAGATACTAGAGTGATGATTGAGAGCTAAGTTACCTACCCTCCCGACAATGGATTCGTTGTTGGGAGGTTAACTAATGAGAAACACACTTCACTTACATAAATCACAAAAATACAAATAAAAAGGATAGAAACACATAACCTATACATATGAAACCAAGCATTTATATGGATTTATTGTTACCATAGATATCTTATATAATTTAGTAGCTTAGGTTGATACATGGAAAGAAAAAGGTCGAGTTGGCAACTCAATGCCATCTCAGTAATCCTTCTCACAACACTATTTAGCGGCTGTAAAAGCGGCCATGAAAATAATGACAGTGGAACAACAACGACAGGAACCAGTACTGGTTCATCCTCTTCCCCGGTTACTGTTAGCCTCCCTAATAGTGTTTCATTGTCTGAACCACAATCAGGGTCAAAAACAGAGTCGATCACCGTTTCTCTTTCCGAAGCCTTAAGCCAAGATCTAACCTTGACGATCTCAACCAGTGACGTGACGACACGTTCCAGTGGTGCGTTCAAGAACTACGATGTTATCTCTAGCCAAAACGTCAAGATTGCGGCAGGAGCAACAAACGCAGCTCTGCCATTAAACCTTGTGCACAATAATCTGTATGAAGGAAGTAAAACACTTCATTACTCTATTAGCGCAGATGGTAGCGATCTATATAAGATCGACAATGCTCAAACAAATGTGACGTTATCCGATAGTGATTCTGAACCAAGTATTCGCTATAGCGACACCAGCAAAGTGGTCTTAGAAGGGGATAGTGACAGCAGTAACATTGAGTTAAGCCACTATTCCTACCAAGATATTACCGTTACGCTAGAAAAAAGTGGGACAGCTTCAAATGATGATTACACCAGTAATCTTAGTAGCATGACTATTACGATTCCCGCCGAAAGTTTAACGCACGCAATAAAAGTAACAGCCAAACAAGATAGGCTAAGTGAAGGCGGGGAATCGGTTATATTCGCCATGTCCAGTAGCGGAAATACCTCGATCGATAGCGATCACAACTCACTGTCATTTTATATACCCGGTGATAGACAGATTAACGATACGGGTTTTGCTACCTACTCTGATGGTGCAACCCACGATTTAATATCAGCGCCAGCTAATTACCCCGGGCAAGATGCCAGTTATGGTTTGGATAGTACTAACGGTACAGACCACTCAGACGGTCAATACGGCTTTAAATTCACTAAATTAGATTACAGTGGCAACATTCTTCCAAATAGCGCCACGGATTGGTCTTGCGTTCGAGATGAACGAACAGGTATGTATATTGAAGCCAAACAGCAACCAATCGACTTACCAAATCAAAGCGCAATCGATCAATGGTTAGAAGATTACGCCAATGCCCCTGATGCAAACCCGTACCCATATTCGACAAAATCGGCCTACTGGCGCAGCGCTGCCTACCAATACACATGGTATGATTCAGTTTCCACAACGAATGGCGGTTCTGCCGGTCATAAAAATGATGAACTTCTGGCTGACGGACCAATTTCTTCTGCGTGTGCTTACTCGACCAATTCTTCAGGTAATAGACGTTGTGATGCCGAAGGTTACTTAGCCAACCTAAATAGCTTTGGTGCATGTGGCGTCAATAACTGGCGTTTGCCTTCTCCTGCAGAAGCTCGTTCATTTATTAACTATAATGTGGGCACTATTGACCCAACGACTGTTGATTACTTCCCATACATCAAGAACGTAAGCTCTGTTGATACTATTTTTACGCAGTCCACTTCTGTTGGAGCCAGCAGCAGTGCATGGTGTATGAATACATCAAGCGGGCAAATGAAACTTTGTAACAAAGGCACTTATCAAGGTGTTATCGCAGTAAGTGGAGTAATCGAATAATGAAACTTAAATATTATGTTTTAGCAACCCTATTTGCTCCGAGTTTAAGCTCCGCTCAAACCTGTGTTGACAATCAACCCGCTTCCCAAACTGATGGTCAATTCATCGACCGCCAAGATGGAACGATTTTAGATACACACACCAACCTGTTATGGGCCAAATGCAGTCTCGGGGAAGCCTATGATATAGAAAGTAATCTTTGTAGCGGGTTCCCTACGAACTACATCACTTTTCAAGATGCTTTGGCCGCGGCGGCTGATACAACATTAACAACAATTGGATCTCAAAATAGTTTTAGGCTACCAAATATCAAAGAGCTTGGTTCCATTGTTGATTACCGCTGTACTCAGCCAGCTATTAATCTGAGTTACTTCCCAACAACAATAAATGCACCTTATTGGACAAATACTCCGGACAATAATGGTATCAATACTAATCACGACGGATTGATAATTGACTTCACAGAAGCACAAGAAGTAACCACAAATTCAAGTGGGATGACCCTTATCCGCTTAGTAAAAGAATTGAACGAGTAAAACATTCTTTCATCAAGTAAGAGCCCAAAATCAAAATGAGCAGCTCACCGGCTGCTCTTTTATTGTTCTGAAGCTTATGACTCAGTTACTTAACTGACCACTGTGACAGAGAACGTTTAAAGTCTTCATAGCCAAACTCATTCAGCTTTTGAACGTCGCCATTGCTGCGCTCGCAGTAGATTGAAGGCATTTTAAGGCCGTTGAACCAGTTCAGTTTCACCATAGTGTAGCCAGCACTGTCCAACAGATGCAGCTTTTGACCAATTTTCAGCGGCTCATCAAAGCTCGCTTCGCAGAATTGGTCGCCCGCAAGACATGAGCATGAGCCAATCACATAGTCATGACTACCATTTTCAGACGCTTCTAATACCGATGCTGGTTCATTATAGATAAGCGTATCAAGGCGGTGGGCCTCGGTAGCTGAATCCACAATAGCGGTTTTCTTCACGTTCTCTACGATATCAACCACTGTCACAACCAAGTCAGTTGTTTTAGTGATGATGGCTTCACCCGGCTCAAGGTACATCTGCACGCCGTGCTTTTCAGAGAAGGCTTTTAGCGCAAGGCCCAGTTTGTTGATGTCATAACCTGGCCATGTGAAGAACACACCACCGCCCATGCTCACCCAGTCCAATTTATCTAAATGCTCACCAAACTGTTCTGAGATTGAATCAAGCAAGCCTATAAACGCGTCGACATCTTTGTTCTCGCAGTTCATGTGGAACATCACGCCATTAATCTCATCGAAGATCTCAGGCTTGATGTGATCAGCTTGCACACCCAAACGCGAGAATTGACGCGCAGGGTTTGCCAAGTCTTGCCCTGCGTAGCTCACTCCTGGATTTAAACGTAAACCCAGCGAAGCCTTACCTTCAACGATATGACGGTACGCCGCGAACTGGCTTTGCGAGTTGAAGATCATCTTGTCGCAGATATCCGCAACTTCTCTCACGTCATCTTCGCTGTAACCGACACTGTAAGCGTGCGTTTCACCACCAAAGGTTTCGTGACCAAGCTTCACTTCGTATGGGCCAGAGCTTGTCGTGCCATCGAGGTAAGGTTTGATGATGTCAAACACACCCCATGTCGAGAAACACTTGAGTGCCAATACCAACTTCACACCTGAAATTTCTTTCAGCTGCTTAGCTATCTCTAAATTCGCAATCAACTTGTCTTCGTTGATCATGAAGTAAGGCGTTTTTAGTTCGTTGTTTTGCATGTTAATACCTTGCGGCCCTCGAGTTCACGAAGGCACATGATAATCGAACAAAGCCGACGCAACAGCATCGGCTTGTAATTATACGTTCTCGTCAATCATATGACTTTGAATGGGATTCGCAGAGCTTTGCCCTTGTCGCTAGGACATCGCGCGGAGTTTACGAACGTAAATGAGCACGATGGACAACGCGACAAGGGCAAAGAGCAAGAACTACTTCAAAGTATGGATTAGAGGTAGACCGGCTGTCGGCTCTAGCTCTTGAACGTGCCAATCTAGACCGATTTCAGGCATTGTTGCTAGGAATGGGTCTGGGTTTAGCTGTTCCATGTTGAACACGCCTTTATCAGCCCATTCGCCACGGAAGAACTGAAGGGCAGCGGTAATTGCTGGAACACCTGTTGTGTAAGAGATCGCTTGGTGCTCTACGTCTTCGTAAGCCACTTCGTGGTCTGCGTTATTGTAGATGAATACGCTGCGCTCTTTACCGTCTTTCTTACCTTGAACCCAAGTACCGATACACGTTAAACCTGTGTAACCCGGAGCCAAAGATGTTGGATCTGGTAGCAGTGCTTTAAGAACATGTAGAGGCTGAACCACAGTGCCATCGTGCAGTGTTAGCGGATCTGGGCTAAGAAGGCCGATATCACGCATGCAGTTGAAGTAGTTCAGGTATGCATCGCCGAAGCCCATCCAGAATTCGATACGCTTAGCTGGGATGAACTCTTTCATTGAACGCACTTCATCGTGTGCCATTGAGTACACTTTATGAGAGCCACAGTTCGGGAATTCAAACTCAAGCATACGAGAGTGACAAGGTACTTGTTTCCACTCTTCATTTTCCCAGTAGAAAGAATCGCCTTGGATCTCAAGCATGTTGGTTTCTGGGTCAAAGTTTGTCGCAAACTTCTTGCCGTGATCGCCAGCATTCACGTCCATCACGTCAATTGAGTCAATCTCATCGAACAAGTGCTTAACCGCGTACGCCGCAAAGATTGATACCACACCTGGATCAAAACCCGCACCAAGAATACCTGTGATGCCCGCTTCAGCGAACTTCTCACGGTAACCCCATTGCCAATCGTAGGCTTGTGGTACTTGTTGACCTTCAGAACATAGGTCAACCGCTACCGATGTATCTAGGTAAGAGACTTTAGATTGGTAACACGCTTCCATGATCGCCATGTTTACCCAAGGAGGACCAGCGTTGATCACTAGATCCGGCTTAACTTCTTTAATCAAAGCAACAAGCGCATCAACATCGTCAGCGTCTACTGAACGTGCTTCTAGTTTCTTAGTTGAATCTTTAAGGTTGTTTTTGCCCTTGATAGATTCGATGATTTTTTCACACTTCGCGATTGTGCGAGAAGCGATCGTGATATCACCCAGTACTTCGTTATTTTGTGCTGCTTTATGTGCAACAACCCAACCGACGCCGCCTGCACCAATTTGTAGAATAGCCATAGTTTTAATTACCCTTGTTGTTCTGCTAGCTCAATAGCTAAAGTTTGAATTTTGTTAATTAGAGATTTGAAATCTGATGTCGTTAAGCACGGATTCAAGATAGTGAATTTCAGCGCACTTTTACCATCAACGACCGTTTCGCCAAGCACGGCAACACCACGAGTCAGCGCTTCCAGTCTTAACGTTTGATTCAGTTTGTCCAAATCCATAGCGCTGTTTGCTGATTGCCCATTACTAGGAACCGAACGGAACAGCACAGTCGACAGTGACGGCTCAGCAAGCAACTCGAAATCGTCATGCTTCTGAATCAGATCAGCAACTTCAAGCGTCTGCTCTAGAAGATGGTCGTACATATCACCCAGTTGCTTTGGTCCAACGCTTTGCATCGTCATGAACACTTTCAGTGCATCGAAACGCTTGGTGGTCGCAATAGACTTATCGACTAGATTCGGCAGTTCATCGTGCTCGCGGTTTAAGTAGTCTGCGTGATGCAGTAGGTACTTAAAGTTTGCTTTATCTTTCAGAAGCACAGCACCACAACTGATGGTTTGGAAGAACAACTTGTGGAAATCAACGCTTACTGAGTCCGCTTTTTCGATGCCTTTCAGACGAGCTTTATGGCTACTTAAGATAAGCGCGCCACCGTAAGCACTGTCGACATGGAACCAAAGATCTTGTTGGTTGGCGATATCAGCTATCGCTTCCAGGTCATCAATAGCACCGTGATCGGTTGTACCCGCAGTACCGACAACAGCAAAAGGAATCAGACCTTGTGCTTTAAGTGCTTTCACTTCTGCGTCTAGCAAGTCCGGCTTGATCGTGCCGTTTGCATTGGTATCAACACAGCACACTGCCGCCTCGCCTAATCCCATTAAAGAGGCAGATTTTTGAACCGTGAAGTGAGATTTCTTTGAACATAAGATACGCAGTTTGCTCGCGTACTCTGGCAAACCTAACTTTTGGATTGAGTGGCCATCGTGCTTATCGGCAACCCAATCTCTCGCAAGCAATAAACCCATTAGGTTACTTTGCGTACCGCCGCTGGTGAAAACACCGTCAGCTTGTGCGCCAAGTTGGTATTTGTCACACATCCAATCCACGACGCGCTGCTCAACATAAGTCGCTGCAGATGCTTGATCCCATGAATCCATTGATTGATTCAACGCCGCGATAATGGATTCCGCAGCAACAGAAGCCATAAGAGGAGGCGTGTGAAGGTGTGCAATACAGTCTGGATGTTGCACAAAGATAGAGTTCGTTGCAACTAAGTCAGCCGTGCTATCCACAACATCAACCAACGCGTGTTGGTTGTTATCGAGATCGACAGCATTGATGGCAGCTTCTAGCACTTTAGGGTCTAAACCTGAATAAGGGGTTTCAACCTGTTCAAAAACGGTTTTCATAGCCTGAGTGGTTTGGTTCATCACGTTAGCGAATTCGTCGCTACCGCCTAAACCTGTCTGGATGAAATGCTTGTTCCATTCCTGATTTGATTCTTCGCTTTGTGTTTGGTCTTGTTTCAAACCAC
Organism: Vibrio sp. G-C-1; assembly: GCF_021728015.1. Lineage (NCBI taxonomy): Bacteria > Pseudomonadati > Pseudomonadota > Gammaproteobacteria > Vibrionales > Vibrionaceae > Vibrio > Vibrio sp. G-C-1. The sequence continues at coordinate 170,771 of NZ_JAKKCR010000010.1, forward strand.
CACCCGCAGCAATGATGGCTTCTTCCATCACTAGCAATGCAAAGTCGATTTGTTCGAAAGAGATAATCATTGGTGGAAGGAAACGAATAACCGAACCATCACGACCACCCTTTTCGACCATCAAGCCACGCTCTAACGCCGCTCGTTGAATCGCTAGAGTCAGTTCGCCGTCTGATTGAGGCTCACCAAATTTATTAAGCTCGCCATTCGGTTGCTTGATCTCAGCGCCAAGCATCAGGCCTTTACCACGAACTTCAGCAATACAGTTCACACGCGATTGAATCTTCTCAAGCCCATGACGTAAATATTGGCCTGCGATGTTCGCGTGCTCAACCAAACCATCACGTTCGATGATTTCCAACGCCTTAGCGCCAGATACCATTGCCAACTGATTACCACGGAATGTGCCGGTGTGCTCACCCGCTTTCCAAGTATCAATGCTCTTATCGAATACAAGCAGCGACATAGGCAGTCCGCCACCAATCGCCTTCGACAGGCACAAGATATCAGGATTAACACCAGATTCTTCAAACGCAAAGCGATGGCCGGTTTTACCCACACCACATTGAATTTCATCAAAGATCAGTAGGATGCCGTGCTCATCACAGATACGACGTAGGCCTTGTAACCAAGACGCAGGAGCAGGAATCACACCGCCCTCACCTTGCACAGGCTCAACGATCATCGCTGCTGGTTTCATGATGCCAGATTCGTCGTCATTCAACATACGCTCGATATAACGAATGCTCGCGTTAGCACCCGCTTCACCACCAATGCCAAACGGGCAGCGAAGGTTGTATGGGAAAGGCATGAAATGTACGTCAGACATCAAGCCACTACGACGCTCTTTGGTGCCAAGGTTACCCATCATGCCCATGGTGCCGTTAGTCATGCCATGGTAAGCACCACGGAAAGCAAACATGGTGTTACGACCTGTTGTTTGCTTGGCTAGCTTGATAGCCGCTTCCACAGCATCAGCGCCAGACGGGCCACAGAATTGAAGAACCGAGTTAGTTGAAAAGTCTTGAGGGAGAAAAGCTTTAACTCGCTTGATAAACGTCTCTTTTGCTTGAGTCGTAATATCAAGTGTTTGGTATGGCAAACCAGAATCGAGTTGATCTTTAAGTGCTTGGTTGATTTCAGGGTGGTTGTAACCCAAAGAAAGTGTACCAGCACCGGCTAAACAATCGAGAAAGAGTTGGCCACGAGTATCTTCAACTAAAACACCACATGCTCGTTTAATAGCAATAGGCAGGCGTCTTGGGTATGAACGAACATCCGACTCATGCTGCTCTTGCTCAAGCAAAATAGCGTCAGGTGTTAGGTCGTAAGTTCCCTCAACGATAGGAACCATAGTTGAAAATGAATTTGCGATAGTATTAATATCGACTTCAAAGGCGGTAGTCATAAAAGTCCCCTTGAATGTGTTCATACTCACCTCCATCAGACGCAATTGCACACCGTCTCTCTATTGATTTAGAGAGAACTCATAGTGAAACACGCGTATTGTCTAGAAATGAGATATAGCTGTACGCTCGCATAAGTCAAATGACGAATACGAAATTAGGCCGTCTTAGGACAGCAAAAATTAGTTAGCGTGAGCTCAAGGTTCAGTAATGCTACTGTTTTGAAGGATTGGACATTTGTGCAGTATCGGACAGCTATGAAGAACTGGCCCTTTTGGAAATGCAGAGCTGATTAGCAATGTTGTTATTAGTGTATTCAATGTTGGGTTTCCCATTAGCATGGCGAATTGCGCCATAAGTATCCCGTCTATCAGCTAAAGGAATAGCCGATACCTACCCTACGTAATGTCCCAATCAGCAAGAATGGTCACTACGCGTATCCCCCAGAAGCTATCGCTGCTCTTTTTGAACATTGATCATTCCGAGATTGCGCGGGAAAGTAACATAAAGTGAAATGAACGATCAATAGTTTTCAATAATAGCTTGGTAAATAGCAGCAGTGATTCAAAAATTGCCGAAAATATCGTCAACTTATTTTTTAGGTAAGGAGATCCTCGGTTCATTCGTTCCTCATGCCCGAGGATGACGACGTGTGTATACAGGCGGAGTTAGTGATGGCTTTGAGGCTGTGGCGCCTTTCGTCACTTCTTAGTACAAAGAACGAGTTCAAAGGGAGTCTCGCAGTTAATGAGTCTTAAAAGCCAACGAAGTAATAAGATGAGTTAGCCTCAGAGGTCATTTGAGCACAAACGTCATTCCCTAGTACGAGGAACGAGTTCATAGGGAATCTCGCTTTTAAACGAAGTTAAAGGTATGAGAATTTCAGTATTTTATCGACCGCCTAACCACGGGTAGTCAAACAGGAAAAATGTGGGATAATAAAATGTTGAACGGCAGAAACCAAAAAGCCCGAACATTTCTGTTCGGGCTTTTTAATTTGGAGCGATACATCGGGTTCGAACCGATGACCTCAACCTTGGCAAGGTTGCGCTCTACCAACTGAGCTAGTATCGCATTTGCTACATCCGTTAAGACGTAGACTTTAATAGATGGTGCCCCGGGCCGGACTTGAACCGGCACAGCGCGAACGCCGAGGGATTTTAAATCCCTTGTGTCTACCAATTCCACCACCAGGGCACGCAATTCTTTATTGCGATGCCGATTACTGAAAAGTAAAACACCATCTTAATGCTGACGCCAATCAACATTACAAATTTTGGAGCGATACATCGGGTTCGAACCGATGACCTCAACCTTGGCAAGGTTGCGCTCTACCAACTGAGCTAGTATCGCATTTTCATTACTCTTCTAAACGAAAGAGATAATGGAGGCGCCTCCCGGAGTCGAACCGAGGTCCACGGATTTGCAATCCGCTGCATAGCCACTCTGCCAAGGCGCCTTAGTAACTCCAATCGAATCGCTTATTGCCATCCTCTTGGGTACGGGATGCATTCTACGGATTCAGAGGATTGAGTCAATATTATTTTTGTATTTTTAATTCGTTTGAATAGATTTCATACGAAACAGGCTAAATAGCTGACTTTGTGTGCAAAGGACTTTGTGGACAGGCCATTCAAAGGCGATCTATATCACATTAGATATCCACTATTGATAACTTAACCTTAGGTTAAAGATCAAAAAAGCGAGCCTCAGCTCGCTTCTTCATCAATGATGTTTTTCGTCTAACAAATCGTCTTTGGCAGCCATCAAGTATTGCGCCATTGACCAGTATGTAAGAACGGTTGCAACATAGAGCGCAATGTAACCTACCCACACCATCCAGTCGTCGTATCGCCAGATCAGTACCCAAAGAGCGAACATCTGAGAAACGGTTTTGACTTTACCAACCCAAGATACCGCAACGCTTGCACGTTTACCGATTTCAGCCATCCATTCACGAAGCGCTGAGATAATAATTTCACGAGCGATCATGGTAACCGCTGGAATCGTTATCCAAATCGAATGGTAATGCTCAGTCATCAAGATAAGAGCCGTAGCAACCAGCACTTTATCCGCTACAGGGTCAATAAAGGCACCGAAGCGAGACGTTTGCCCGAGTTTACGAGCCAGCATGCCGTCTAGCCAGTCAGTAAAACCCGCTACCCAAAACACCATTGCAGCAGCAAAAGGAGCCCATTGGTAAGGTAGGTAAAAAACAACAACGAATACTGGGATCAAAAATAGTCTCAGTAAGGACAAAATGTTAGGTATATTCAAACGCATATTATTGGGCTCTTATTAATTGCGCTTTAATGGTGCGGGATTTTTACTATTGTTTCAATGCTTGATAAATGTTTTCTGCCAAAGAATGACTAATGCCCGGTACTTTGGCTATTTCTTCGACAGTTGCACGCTTAAGTTCTTGTAAGCCACCCATATATTTCAGCAAAGATTGACGGCGCTTAGGCCCTACCCCTTCAATTCCTTCAAGCGCACTGGTTCTACGCGTTTTACCACGTTTTGCTCTATGCCCTGCAATCGCATGATTATGGCTTTCATCACGAATATGTTGGATAAGGTGCAGTGCTGGCGCATCACTTGGTAAATTAAACTCTTCACCTTCAAGGGTCACCAAGGTTTCCAAACCCGGTTTACGTGTTACCCCTTTCGCAATACCCATCATTCTTGGTCGAAACGGCCAATCATCCCAATATTTGGAAATGATCTCATGGGCACGATTCAACTGACCTTTACCGCCATCGATAAAAATGATGTCGGGGATCTTGTCGACATCGAGTTGTTTTGAATAGCGTCTCTCAAGCGCTTGAGCCATTGCAGCGTAGTCATCACCACCGGTAATACCTGTGATGTTGTAACGACGGTATTCCGGTTTAACTGGCCCTTCTTGATTGAAGACCACGCAAGATGCAATCGTACTTTCACCCATGGTGTGACTGATATCGAAACATTCCATGCGTTTGATAACGTCCATCGACAGCACTTCTTGAAGCTCCTTAAAGCGCTGATTGATCGTCATCTTGTGATTAATCTTGGTGGTAATGGCTGTTAATGCATTGGTGTTAGACAGTTTAAGGTAGCGACCACGAGTTCCAGAAGGATTGGTATTGAAGTGGATCTTACGACCGGCAACTTCACACAAGGCTTCTTGAATCGGTGTGACATCTTCCATCAAATCAGCATTAAGGATGAGACGAGTTGGGATGGTTCTCGCTTCATTATGTGCAAGATAGTATTGGCTTAAAAAGCTCGAAAAGACTTCCTCTCGCACCGTATTGTTTGGAATTTTCGGGAAATGGCTTCTACTGCCTAAAACCTTTCCTTGGCGAATCATCAAGATGTGAATACAAGCCACGCCATTTTCTTGAGCAAAACCTAACACGTCCATATCTTCCATTGAGTCGTCAGATACGTACTGTTGCTCTTGCACGCGTCGAATCGCTTGGATCTGGTCACGGAAAGCAGCAGCTTGCTCAAAGCGAAGCTCTTGGCTTGCCTTGTCCATTTTATCGATGAGAGTCTCAAGAACTAGCTTGTCTTTCCCTTGCAGGAATAAACGAACGTAGTCGATAAGCTCGCTGTACTCTTTATCAGAGATGATTGAGCTGACACATGGCGCAGCGCAACGACCAATCTGATACATCAAACACGGGCGCGTTCTGTTGGCATAAACCGTATCTTCACACTGACGAGCAGGAAAGATTTTCTGTATTAGGTGCAACGTCTCACGCACAGCGCCGGAATCAGGATAAGGACCAAAGTACTCTCCCTTTTTCTTCTTAGCACCACGATGCATCGACAAACGAGGATGTTTGTGACCACTAATAAAAATATATGGATACGACTTATCATCACGCAGAAGTACGTTGTATTTCGGTAGATACTGCTTGATGTAGTTGTGCTCAAGGATAAGAGCTTCTGTTTCTGTATGCGTTACAGTGACATCGATTTTGTTGATATTGCTAACTAAAGCGCGCGTTTTTTCACTGTCGACTTTTTTACGGAAATAACTGGAAAGGCGTTTTTTGAGGTTCTTAGCTTTACCGACGTAAATAACAACAGCCTCGGCGTTATACATACGATAAACGCCGGGCTGTTCTGTTACTGTCTTGAGAAATGACACTGAGTCAAACAAGTTGGTCACTATACGATCTCAGTGTTAAAGGGTCTCAGTGTCTAACATTCCATGTCTAATCGCTAAATGCGTCAGCTCTACATCGCCACTGATATCCAATTTGCTGAACAAACGGTAGCGGTAACTGTTGACTGTTTTAGGACTTAGATTGAGTTGTTCTGAAATATCCGTCACTTTCTGACCTTTGGTAATCATCATCATGATTTGAAGTTCACGCTCAGATAAGTCTGCGAATGGATTTTCAGACGCAGGCGAGAATTGGCTCAAAGCCATCTGCTGCGCAATTTCTGGTGAAATGTATCGTTGGCCACTATTAACCACTCGAATTGCATTTACCATTTCATCCGGACCTGCCCCTTTAGTAAGGTAACCAGCAGCTCCAGCTTGCATCACTTTAGTTGGAAACGGATTTTCCGTATGAACAGTTAAAACGATGATTTTAACATCAGGGTTGAAACGCAAGATTTTCTTGGTTGCTTCTAAGCCACCAATACCAGGCATATTCATATCCATCAAAATAACGTCAGTATTATTAGTACGACACCATTTTGCAGCATCTTCACCGCTTTCAGCTTCCCCTGCTACGTTCATTCCACGGACGTCTTCAATAATACGTCGTATCCCTGTGCGAACCAGCTCGTGATCATCTACAAGGAAAACATTTATCAAACTTGTATCTCCACACTATTAATTGGCTCTGCAACCACTGTGTCATTTCATCTGTTTGAAACAATTGAACAAAGGAACAGTGGATCGCAGCATTGAGTACATCTTAACTTAATTACTAAAAAAAAGCTCTGTTGAATATGTGCTGAAACACGAACTTTAGCAAGTACTTATTAACAAATAAGCTAACTAAAACAACAAGCTTTTTCTAAAAATCAACCAGTTAAAACAACACCCAATAAAATTACACAAGATAAAGATATTTTCAATACCATTGAATAGCCATTCGCGACAATTTCACTTATTTGCTTATGGAGTCCCGTTATTTGCCTCTGTTAACTAGAATTTAGTTAGTATTTTGGTTGCCTGTTGTGCGCAGAGAGCCGCTAGATGGTAGTATTCGATTCCCCATTTCAATAGGTTACTACATTGGATATTCAGCAAGGCTTTGTACTCACAAGACAAGCGAGAGACTTTTCAGGGCGTACCCAAATTGATTTGTGGTTAAGCTCCCCTCAAGGCCCAACTCTGCTGACGATTCAAAATGAAAAACCTGTATTTTTTGTCGCTCAATCTGATGTTGAAGAATGTCAGGCAATCGCAGCGAAAGAGTCGATTGATTGCCAATTCAAGTCCCTAGAACTAGCCACATTCGATCAAATTCCTCTCGCCGCATGTTACACCTCACTATCGAGAAGTAGCGCTGGTTTAGCACAAGCCCTTCACAGCGAAGAGATTCAGACCTTTGAGAGCGATATTCGACTCGCCGATCGATATCTGATGGAACGCTTTATCAAAGGCAGCATTGAGTTCACTGGGACTGCCGTGCAAAAAAGTCAGCATCTTAGAGTTTCCAATGCAAAATGCAGAGCGGGCGATTACTTACCCAGTTTATCTGTGGTTTCGCTTGATATTGAATGCTCGGAAAAAGGCGTGCTTTATTCCATTGGCTTAGACAGCCAGATGGACAGTCGAGTCATCATGGTCGGCGAACCACAAGAGGCTGACACAAACGTCCAATGGGTTCCTAATGAGAAAGCTCTACTCGAGGCGATGATTAGATGGTTTTCTGAATTTGATCCCGACATCATCATCGGTTGGAATGTCATTGATTTCGATTTTAGGCTGCTGCACAAACGTTCAGAATGGAACGAAGTGAAGCTCAGCATCGGTAGAGACAATCAACCAAGTTTTTTCCGTAGTTCTGCACAAAACCAGCAAGGCTTTATCACTATCCCAGGCCGCGTTGTGTTGGATGGCATCGACATGCTCAAGACAGCGACCTACCACTTCCGCTCTTGGTCTCTTGAATCTGTATCTCAAGAGCTACTCGGCGAAGGCAAAGACATCCATAACGTTCATGACCGCATGGATGAGATAAACCGGATGTTTAAGTTCGATAAGCCTTCGCTCGCCAAGTACAACCTTCAAGACTGCGTGCTAGTAAATCGCATCTTCGAACACACTCACCTACTCGATTTCGCGATTGAGCGCTCTCGATTAACCGGTGTCGAGCTGGATCGTGTTGGTGGCTCTGTTGCGGCCTTTACTAATTTATACATGCCTCAAATACACCGAGCAGGTTACGTCGCGCCTAATTTAGAGCCCGAGAACTGGATCGCTAGCCCCGGTGGCTATGTGATGGATTCGATTCCCAATTTGTACGACTCGGTTTTGGTACTCGATTTTAAGAGCCTATACCCATCGATCATTCGATCTTTCTTGATTGATCCAATGGGGCTGATAGAAGGACTAAAGTTAGAGTTAGGCTCTGAAGAAGACCAAGCGGTGGCAGGGTTTCGTGGCGGTCAGTTCCACCGCTCTAAGCACTTTCTACCAAAGATGATCGAAAACCTGTGGGCAGCACGTGACGTTGCAAAGAAGAACAACGAAAAAGCGTTCTCTCAAGCGATTAAGATCATCATGAACTCCTTCTATGGTGTGCTTGGCTCTTCTGGCTGTCGCTTCTTCGATACCCGTTTGGCCTCATCGATCACTATGCGTGGGCATGAGATCATGAAGCAAACCAAGGTTCTAATCGAGGATAAAGGTTATCAAGTAATTTACGGAGATACCGATTCAACCTTCGTATCGCTAAACGGCAGTTACGATCAGCAAAAAGCAGATGAGATCGGGAACGCACTGGTCGCTTACATCAACGATTGGTGGACGAATCACTTAAAAGAAACCTACAACCTAACCTCAATACTCGAACTTGAATACGAGACTCACTATCGCAAGTTTCTAATGCCAACCATTAGAGGTTCAGAAACCGGTTCGAAGAAACGATATGCAGGCTTGATCAATCAAGGCGATCAAGAGAAGATCATCTTTAAAGGGCTTGAAAGTGCGCGAACCGATTGGACACCTCTCGCGCAGCAATTCCAACAAACCCTGTATGAAATGGTATTTCACGATCAAGACCCAACGGACTATGTCAGACAGTTTGTCGATGAAACCGCTGCTGGTAAACACGATGATTTACTGGTGTACCAAAAGCGTTTGCGCCGCAAACTACACGAGTATCAAAAAAACATTCCGCCACAGGTTCGCGCAGCTCGTCTGGCCGATGAGATAAATGCCAAACTTGGTCGCCCGCTTCAATACCAAAACAAAGGGCGTATTGAATATTTGATTACTCTGAGTGGCCCTGAGCCAAAGGAGTACTTGAAGAATGGTATCGATTATCAACATTACATCGACAAGCAGATTAAACCGGTCGCAGAGGCTATCTTGCCCTTCATCGGTTTAGATTTTGAACGAGTCAGCGGGCAGCAGCTAGGTCTGTTCTAGATTGAGCCCTCTTTTCGAGGCGACATTAGACTCGAGATATCTATTAAAACTCGAGCCAAACATCAAAACGAAAAAAGCAGAGAAGTGCTGTGTTACTCAGCCCGCTCTGCTTTTTAGTATTCATTAGGAGGTTACGAACCCCTACCCGATTCGAAACTCAGTTTTCTGATACTGCTTAACCAGCCACTCGCCAAAGCCATCAAGAATACCAATCACCGAACGTTTAGGAATCGGTCTACCAGAAAGTAAAATGCCTAACCTTTGGATTTCGACGTCTTTATCTGGATGATACTTCAAGAACTGTTGACCACACTCTATTGGGTCATCGAACCAATATTTGTCACGATACATTACCAAAGAGTAACTGGCTCGCAGAAGCTTCTTGGCAATAATCATCTGCGCGCCTACTTGTTGTTCAGGCGTTGTTGCTCGGGCGATCTTATTACGATAAACCGCCAACCAGTTTTCAGCGTCCATATTCCAGTGCTTGGCAATTTCCCAACTTGTTTCAAAGTCACCATAGCAATCTGATAAGTCTTCACCATGCACGCACACAGCCAAATGCTTAAGCATAAAGCCCCACGTGAATATGTTGTCGAAATCAACGATCTCGCTCACCAAGGTAGTTTTAATCGCCACTTGAGTGACCTGCGGGAAGCTCTTTTGAAAACGCCATTTGATGGTATTCAGCAGCGTGGTTCGTTGATCTGGGAAAGGACGATGGGTAACCACAACCACATCTAGATTCGAGCGACCGACGACGGCTTGTTTGCGTGCCACACTGCCATAAACATAGACACTGTGTAGATTGGATCCTAACCCACCTTTTAAAAAGGTAATCAGATCGTTAACCACAGGTTGGAATTCAGGTTGAAATGGCTGTGTTGGGTCAATAACAGGTAGCTGCATAGGTCGTTTCGGTAAATAAAATAATGATTTAACTGTCTCTCTATGATCGCTTAGGTGACTTTATGATTCAAGCTATTCCTATTTATAGCGTCTACGAGATATAATCACCGGATAGACCCAATAAGGACAAACACAAAATGCCTAGAGCAAGTGAGATTAAAAAAGGTTTTGCGATCAACGTTGATGGCAAAACAGTACTAGTAAAAGATATCGAAGTGACAACACCAGGTGGCCGTGGTGGTCAAAAGATTTACCGCTTCCGTGGTCACGATGTAGCAACTGGCGTTAAAACAGAAGTTCGCCACAAGGCTGACGAAATCGTTGAAACTATCGACGTAACTAAGCGTGCAGTGATGTTCTCTTACGTTGACGGCAACGAGTACATCTTCATGGATAACGAAGATTACTCACAGTTCATCTTCAACGGTGAAATGATCGAAGACGAACTACTGTTCATCAACGAAGAAACTCAAGGTATGTACGCGATTCTTATCGACGGTACTGCAGCAACGCTTGAACTACCAACTTCAGTTGAGCTAGTGATCGAAGAAACAGACCCTTCAATCAAAGGTGCATCTGCTTCAGCTCGTACTAAGCCAGCTCGTCTGTCTACAGGCCTTACTGTTCAAGTTCCTGAGTACATTGCAACTGGCGACAAAGTTGTTGTGAACACAGCTGAACGTAAATACATGAACCGCGCAAGCTAAGATATTTATTATGACCGAAGCTAACGACCTAATGTCTTACGACGACGCAATTGACACTGCATACGACATCTTTCTAGAGATGGCTCCTGATAACCTTGAACCAGCAGACGTGATCCTATTCACGGCTCAGTTTGAAGATCGTGGCGCTGCAGAGCTCGTTGAAACTGGTGACGATTGGGTTGAACATGTTGGCTTTGAAGTCGACAAAGAGATCTACGCTGAAGTACGCATTGGTCTTGTAAATGAAGCTGATGATGTCTTAGATGACGTATTCGCTCGTCTGCTGATCAGCCGTGACCCTGAACACAAGTTCTGTCACATCTTGTGGAAACGCGACTAGGCTCTTCTTAAATCAGCTCAGAGTACTGAGCTGATTTTCTTACGACTTCATAGCCTCATCACTTTACCAAACTGCAACTCTACAAAATTATGACCAAAGCAAAGACAGATACACTATCCAAAGGCTATGCCTGTGTTGGATTAGTAAACCCCAAAACACCTGAAAATGTTGGCTCAGTAATGCGAGCGGCTGGTTGCTACGGAGCAAACTCTGTATTTTATACTGGCACCCGTTATGACCACGCTCGACAGTTTCATACCGACACCAAAGAAAAGCACCTTGAGCTACCATTAATTGGTGTTGAAGACCTGAAAGACATTATTCCAGTTGGCTGCGTACCAATCGCGGTTGATTTGATAGAAGGCGCTAAGCCTCTGCCTGATTATAAGCACCCACCTCGTGCTTTTTATATCTTCGGCCCTGAAGATGGGACTCTGAAAAAAGAGATCACGGACTTCTGTCGTGAAACCATCTACGTTCCGACTAATGGCTGCATGAACCTTGCTGCTGCGGTCAATGTCATTTTGTATGACCGCATGGCGAAGGGTGATAACTTTTCTAATCATTTGAAAGTGACCTAAAACCAATCGTAGTCCATAGCTAGTCACCCTAGCTAGTGAAGCACTTCTACCTGGTTAATCGTTTCTACTTGGTAAGCACTTCCACATGATTTGAACTGCGCCATATTCAAGACGAAAAAAAACCTGCTAAGTTAGCAGGTTTTTTAGTATTCGAAACGTTGGATTAAGCTTTAAGCTTAAGAACTGTAGCAACTACTGGTGTAATTACTTACGTGATCTTGGCTTAGCCGGTTTAGCCGGGCGTCCGTTGTTCAGTTTAGGCTTTTTGGTAGCCTGAGGTTTGCCATTGGTCGCTGGAGCACTACGGCCTGAATCAGGTGTTGTAGTACCGCGAGTTGCAGGCTTCTTACGCTTAGTCTGGTTGCTACGGCCTTTAGGAGCATTTGCACGCTCTTCGTGACGCTTAACAGCACGACGAATTTTTTGGCTACGAGAACGCTCACGCTTACGAGAAGTGTTTGCAGGATCAAGATCCAACAGTGTCTCTTTTTCTGGCTGAAGTTCAACAAGCTCACGCAAGTAGTTTACTTCTTGAAGATCTAGCTCTTTCCAACCGCCACGAGGCAGTTTCTTATCAAGGTAGATATCACCGTAACGTACACGTTTCAGACGGCTTACTGTTGTTTCTTGTGATTCCCAAAGACGACGAACCTCACGGTTACGACCTTCGTTAATCGCTACGTAGAAAGTATGGTTCATACCTTCACCGCCAGCGTAAACCACGTCTTCGAAACGAGCCATACCATCTTCAAGTTGAACGCCACGAGTCACGTTCTTAACTTTTTGCTCAGTCACTTCACCAAACACACGTACTAGGTACTCACGCTCAACCTGACGGCTTGGGTGCATTAGGCGGTTTGCAAGTTCACCATCAGTAGTGAAAAGCAAAAGACCCGATGTGTTTGCATCAAGACGGCCAACTGAAATCCAACGAGAACCACGGATCTTAGGTAGACGATCGAAAACAGTGCGGCGGCCTTCAGGATCATGACGAGTACAAAGCTCACCTTCCGGTTTGTAATAAGCAAGTACACGACAAACCACTTCTTCAGAGGCTTTGCCTGTAATAGTGTGGCCATCGATACGGATCACTGAGTTCTCGTCTTCAAGACGCTCACCCAATTTCGCAACTTGACCGTTAACACTTACACGACCAGATTTAATTAAACCTTCTAGTTCACGACGAGAACCGTGACCAGCTCGCGCTAAAACCTTCTGTAATTTTTCGCTCATTTACTCTTTTCTACCTAATTGTCGTCTTCACAGACGTCGAATGAATTTTTCGCGACCAAATCGCGGTCGCGTATTATCGCAAATAACCTGCCAAAAAGCACTTGTTATTTACTCTGGCAGGTTTGCTGTTTCGTTACAGACTGTTAATCAGTAACGCTATTATTCAAACGGCGCTGGATCGCCGGCACCACGACGTAAAACAACGGCATCATCGTCACTGAAGTCAATAACCGTAGTCGGTTGCTCACCTAAGTAGCCGCCATTCAAAATGACATCAACCGCATGCTCTAGGCTGTCGCGAATTTCTTCTGGATCCGATTCAGTTGTCTCGTTACCCGGAAGAATCAGAGACGTCGACATCAATGGCTCACCCATTGCTTCCAACAGGTCAAGTGCAATCTTGTTGTCTGGGACACGAATACCAATCGTTTTACGTTTCGCATTCATCAAACGCTTCGGTACTTCTTTGGTTGCTTTGAAGATAAACGTGTAAGCACCGGGCGTGTGCGCCTTAAGTAAACGGAAAGCAACGTTATCAACTCGTGCATACAGTGACAATTCAGAAAGATCGCGGCATAACAACGTGAAATTGTGCTTATCATCGATTCGACGAATTTTACAGATGCGTTCAAGTGCTTGTTTGTTTTCAAGCTGACAGCCCAGCGCATAACCGGAATCTGTTGGATAAACCACAATGCCGCCATTGCGAATAATCGCAACCGCTTGAGTAATTAAGCGCGCTTGTGGGTTATCCGGGTGTACATAAAAAAACTGGCTCATTGTTGATCCTCGTTATCGAATCTCTCGACTCTATCATCAGAAGGAGCTGGTTCACCTAAATACTGTCATCGGTATCAGTTGGTGAAACCGTTTGAAACTCCCAATCTTTCCATACTTCTTCGACCCCAGAAGGTAGCCAGAGATTACGTCCAAGCTCCATCCATGGGGATGGGTAATGGAAGTCACTGCCTTGGGAGGCTAATAGTTTGTATTGTATAGCATAATCCGCAAGTGTGCGTCTTTCTTGTTGCGCTTGCTGAGGCTGAGCGACTTCCATAGCGTCACCTTTTGCTTCAACAAATGCAGCTAACAGACGCTTAACCCACTTCGCTGTTAAGCCATATCGGCCGGGGTGAGCTAATACGGCTTGACCACCAGCAGCATGAATAGCCGTTACAGCATCACTCATTGAACACCACGTTGGCGGCACATAACCTGGGTTATTGCGAGTCAGAAACTTTTTAAACACCTGCTGCATGGTTTTTGCGTAGCCGTTATCGACTAACCACTTAGCAAAGTGAGCACGAGTGATAGGCGCATCACCCGCAATCAATTTAACTTCTTCTAGCAAGCCTTCACGAGTCGCTTTCTCAAGACGTTGAGCAATCATCTCTGCACGCCCAACACGGTGTTGCTTCTGTTGTTCAATTAACGCTTTTAGCTCTGGTGACTCCGGATCAACATTTAACCCAACAATATGGATATCTTTGTTTTGCCAAACGGTCGAAATCTCAATGCCGTTGATCAACTGGATAGGAAGGTTGTTATCAGCAATATAGCTGCGTGCTTCAGCAAGCCCATCAGTCGTATCATGATCTGTAATCGCTAACGCTTCGATGTTAAAGCCTAGCGCTCGGTCAATCAGTTCAGGTGGAGTAAGTCGGCCATCTGAGGCTGTTGTATGACTATGTAGATCAATTCTCATATATTCTTTTTCATTGTTTTCAATTTTTATCGTTATATTTGTGTCAACGCACTTGACCTGCAAGCGCAAAACTAGTTAACTAGTACACAAATACGAAGTATCACATTTGATAGGTTCACCATGTTACAAGAATTTAACCAAAACCATAAAGATAAAGTTTTAGAACTTTCTTCAGTAGAAGCAAGTTCAGAGCTTAATTGGTGGCGCACGTGGACAAGTTCTTGGTGGGCTAACGTGTACTTCTAGTTAAACAGTTTGTTTATAAAAAAGTTATCACTAAGCCCGCTTTAATAGCGGGCTTTTTAATTTGTCGAACATCTCACATTCAACTGACTAACAAATCATCGAATTGACCATATTCTAGATTGGGTGAAAGGTATCTTTATGCGACTATGTACGGCAGGAAATTTAAAGAATCATAAAGGAGGTCTTGTGAACAAGGCCATTGAAATCAAAAAGCTGGGAACCATTGAGGTCATCAATTCTTCAGTTCCTTACTCGCAAGATCCAACCAGCGTTTTTCATACTTTGTGTGAAAACAAAACAGACAGCCTGTTGTTGGAATCTGCTGAGATTGAATCTAAACAGAACCTGACAAGCCTACTCCTTATCGACTCTGCTGTTCGCATCGTATGTCGCGGACACGAAGTAACCTTCCAAGCATTGACTGAAAATGGTCAAGCGCTTATCGAACATCTAACTCAAAACGTTAAAGCAGAAATTGAATCTGACCTTACCAATAACGTTTTGACGCTGACTTTTGTCGAGCCAAGCAACGAATTAGATGAAGACTCACGTTTAAGAGAAGCTTCTTCATTCGATGCACTGCGTTTGGTTCAACACAGCTTTGAGCAAGACGCTGATAACAAGCACGCGTTATTCATGGCGGGCCTATTCGCTTACGACATCGTGGCGAACTTTGAACCGCTAGGTGATGCTGAAGCGACTAACAACTGCCCTGACTTTGTTTTCTACGTTGCGGAAACACTATTGCGTTTCGATCACCAAGAGAACGAAGGTCTGCTTCACGCGAGCTTGTTCACTCAAGATGAAAACATCAGAACACAATTAACTGAGCGTCTAGCTGACATTCAGACACAATGCCAGTCATTGAAAGCCATCACAGAAGTGACGCCGCTCGACAACGTTGAAGCTGTACCAAGTGTTTCAGATGAAGACTTCTGCCAAACGGTTCGTGACTTAAAAGAGTACGTAGTTAAAGGCGATGTGTTCCAAGTGGTACCTTCACGCCGCTTCACGCTGCCTTGCCCTGCTCCACTTGCGGCTTATAAAGAGCTCAAGCAAAGTAATCCAAGCCCTTACATGTTCTATATGCAAGACGAGCTGTTTACTCTGTTTGGAGCTTCTCCAGAAAGTGCTCTGAAATACGAAACCGAAACCAACCAAATCGAGATTTACCCAATTGCTGGTACTCGTCGCCGCGGTAAGCGCCCAAATGGCCAAATCGATTTCGACCTAGACAGCCGTATTGAGCTTGAACTGCGTACCGACAAGAAAGAAAACGCTGAGCACATGATGCTTGTTGACCTAGCACGTAACGATGTGGCTCGTATTGCCGAAGCCGGCACTCGCCACGTAGCAGACTTGCTGAAAGTGGATCGCTACAGCCATGTAATGCACTTGGTTTCTCGTGTTGTTGGTCAGCTACGTGAAGACTTAGATGCTCTGCACGCTTACCAAGCTTGTATGAACATGGGCACGCTAACGGGCGCACCAAAAATCCGCGCAATGCAGCTTATTCGTGACGTAGAAAAAACGCGTCGTGGTAGCTACGGTGGTGCAGTCGGTTATCTAACCGGTGAAGGGACTCTAGATACTTGTATCGTGATTCGTTCTGCTTACGTTGAAGATGGCGTTGCACAAGTACAAGCTGGCGCTGGTGTGGTGTTCGATTCAGACCCACAAGCAGAAGCCGATGAAACTCGCGGCAAAGCACAAGCGGTTATCTCTGCGATTCAAGCTGCTCATACTAAAAATACGGCACCAAGCCAAAGCACACCAAATAAGAAGGAGTCGTAATCATGGCTGATATTGTATTCATCGATAACTTCGACTCGTTCACTTACAACCTTGTAGACCAGTTCCGTTCATTGGGTCACAGCGTGAAAATTTACCGTAACAACATTCCAGCAAAGGTAGTTGAAGCGGCGATCAACGAACTAGACAACCCTGTTGCACTGCTTTCACCAGGCCCTGGCGCTCCAGCGGATGCGGGCTGCATGCCTGAGTTAATTCAGCTGCTAAAAGGCAAAGTGCCAATGATTGGTATTTGCTTAGGCCACCAAGCGATTGTTGAAGCCTACGGCGGCACCGTTGCAGGCGCTGGCGAAATCATTCATGGTAAGGTGTCGATGATGGAACACCAAAACCATGCGACGTACCAAGGCTTACCTTCGCCGCTGGCTATCGCTCGCTACCACTCTTTAGTGGCAACGCATGTATCCGATAGCCTAACAGTGACCGCTGAAGTCGATGATTTGGTAATGTCTGTAGTTCAAGAACAAGACAAGGTTTGTGGATTCCAATTCCACCCTGAATCGATTATGACGACCTACGGTGCAACGCTTCTAGCGAACGCTATCGAATGGGCTCTTGAGAAACCTCTTCATCTAGAGAAAAGCTCTACTCTTGATAAAAAGACTAACTAGGAAACGATCATGGAACAGATTAATAAACTTTACGAACAACAGTCTCTTACTCAAGAAGAAAGCCAACAACTGTTTGATGTGATCATCAAGGGCGAACTAGACCCAATTTTGATGGCTTCTGCGCTTACTGCACTGAAAATCAAAGGCGAAACGCCGGATGAAATCGCTGGCGCAGCGAAAGCACTGCTTGCCAATGCAAACCCGTTCCCACGTCCTGATTACGATTTTGCAGACATCGTAGGTACAGGTGGCGACGGTCATGACACCATCAACATTTCTACAACTTCTGCATTTGTAGCAGCAGCGTGTGGTTTAAAAATAGCTAAGCATGGCAACCGCAGCGTATCGAGCAAATCAGGCTCTTCTGACTTACTGGATTCGTTCGGTATTAACCTAGCGATGACAGCAGAAGACACTCGTACTGCAGTCGACGAGCTTGGCGTAGCATTCCTATTTGCTCCGCAATATCACGTCGGTGTACGTCACGCGATGCCTGTTCGTCAGACGATGAAAACGCGCACTATCTTCAACATCCTTGGCCCACTGATTAACCCTGCTCGCCCTAACATCGAGTTAATGGGTGTTTACAGCAAAGAGCTAGTACGCCCTATCGCAGAAACCATGCTGCAAATGGGCATGAAGCGTGCTGCCGTTGTGCACGGTAGCGGCCTTGATGAAGTGGCTATTCATGGCGAGACTATCGTTGCTGAAATTAAAGATGGCGAGATTCACGAGTACACAGTGACTCCAGCTGACTTTGGTTTGAACACTCACCCTCTTGAAGCAATCAAGGGCGGCGAGCCAGAAGAGAACAAAGCCATCACAACTGATATCCTGACGGGTAAAGGCACTGATGCTCAAGTTGGCGCAGTAGCCGTCAACGTTGCTCTGCTGATGCGTCTATTTGGTCACGAAGATCTAAAAGCCAACGCACAACAAGCGATTGACGCGATGAACTCTGGCAAAGCGTACGAGCTTGTACAAAAGCTTGCTGCACACGCCTAACGAACGACGAGACAAAGAACATGACACAGACTACCGATAAACTGTCGACCCACGTTTCAGTCAAAGAAGCTGAAATGGCGGAAGTATTAGCAAAAATCGTTCGTGACAAATACCAATGGGTTGAAGCGCGTAAGCAAACTCAACCATTGGACGAGTTTAAAGCAGCGTTAACCGCAACAGACCGCAGCTTTTATGATGCACTGAGCGGCGAACAAACGGTTTTCATCACTGAATGTAAGAAGGCATCTCCGTCAAAAGGGTTAATCCGTGACGAGTTTGATTTGGACTACATTGCATCGGTGTACAACAACCACGCCAATGCAATTTCAGTACTGACAGACGAGAAATACTTTCAAGGTGACTTTGAGTTTTTACCAAAGGTTCGCAGCATTGCTAAGCAACCTATTCTTTGTAAAGACTTCATGGTTGATACCTACCAAGTTTACCTAGCTCGTCACTACTCAGCTGACGCAATTTTGCTAATGCTATCGGTATTGGATGACGAAGAATACAAAGCATTTGCTGACGTCGCTCACTCGCTAAATATGGGTGTACTAACCGAAGTCAGCAACGAAGAAGAACTTCATCGCGCTGTCGCTTTAAAAGCAAAAGTGATCGGTATTAATAACCGTAACCTACGTGACCTTTCGACTGATTTGAACCGTACCAAAGAGTTGGCGCCGCTGATTCGCGAACTGGCTCCAAACGCAGTCGTGATTTCAGAGTCTGGCATCTACACACATCAACAAGTTCGTGACCTTTCAACATTTGCAGATGGCTTCCTAATCGGCAGCTCTCTGATGGCTGAAAAGAACCTAGAGCTTGCGGTGCGTAAAGTGACACTCGGTGAAAACAAGGTGTGTGGTTTAACTCAATCTGACGATGCAGCAAAGGCTTATCAAGCCGGTGCAGTATTCGGTGGTCTGATTTTCGTTGAAGCATCTAAGCGTCATGTTGATATCGAAGCAGCTCGTTTAACCATGAGCGGCGCACCTTTGAACTACGTGGGTGTGTTCCAAAATCATAGCGTAACTGACGTTGCGAAAACGGTTTCTGAGCTAGGTTTATTTGCGGTGCAACTGCACGGTGATGAGTCTCAAGCATTTGTCGATGAACTAAAACAATCTCTACCTGAACACGTTGAGATTTGGAAAGCTTACGGTGTGGCTTGCAGTGCTGAAAACGGCGCTGAAAACGGTGCTAAAAGCACGCTACCAGAATTACTGAAAAGCAACGTGACTCGTCACCTGCTAGATACTAAAGTGGGTTCTCAAACGGGTGGTACAGGTCAAGCGTTCGATTGGAGCCTAATCAACAACCAAAGCGCAATCATGTTGGCGGGTGGCCTAAACCCAGACAATGCTAACCAAGCCGCTAAGTTAGGTTGTTTAGGATTAGACCTAAACTCTGGTGTTGAATCGGCTCCAGGTAAAAAAGACGCAGACAAACTGCAACGCGCTTTTGCAGCGATTCGTAATTACTAGTTCGGTTTCTAGAATTTGAAACCTAGAACTTGAAATCTAGAGTCCAGAGCTTAGAAGCTAGAAAGCAGAATCTCAAAACTAATTAGTAAGCTTTGCCTTTGCGAAGCTTAAACAAGATTAAATGACTTGGTGTGAATACACATCGATAGAATTGAAGGAATAACACAATGGCTAAACTCGATGCCTACTTTGGTGAATACGGTGGTCAATACGTACCGCAGATCCTAGTGCCAGCACTAGACCAACTGGAACAAGCATTTATCGATGCACAAGCAGATCCTGAGTTCCGCAGTGAATTCATGACGCTTCTTCAAGAGTACGCAGGTCGTCCAACGGCACTAACGCTAACGCGTAACCTGACTAAAGGTACAAAAACCAAACTGTACCTAAAGCGTGAAGATCTCCTTCACGGCGGCGCTCACAAGACAAACCAAGTTCTTGGCCAAGCATTGCTAGCAAAACGCATGGGTAAGCAGGAAATCATCGCTGAAACTGGCGCAGGCCAACACGGTGTTGCAACGGCTCTAGCTTGTGCTCTATTGGGCCTTAAGTGTCGTGTTTACATGGGTGCAAAAGACGTTGAACGTCAAAGCCCGAACGTGTTCCGTATGAAGCTAATGGGCGCAGAGGTTATCCCTGTTCATTCTGGCTCTTCAACGCTAAAAGATGCATGTAACGAAGCGCTACGTGACTGGTCTGCAACTTATGAAGACGCGCACTACCTATTGGGTACTGCGGCTGGCCCTCACCCATTCCCAACGATTGTTCGTGATTTCCAACGCATGATTGGTGAAGAAACGAAGCACCAAATTCTAGCGCGTGAAGGTCGCCTTCCAGATGCCGTTATCGCTTGTGTCGGCGGTGGTTCAAACGCTATCGGTATGTTCGCTGACTTCATTGAAGAAGAGTCTGTTCGCCTGATCGGTGTAGAGCCTGCTGGTAAAGGTATTGATACCGACCAACACGGTGCGCCACTTAAGCACGGTAAAACCGGTATCTTCTTCGGTATGAAAGCGCCACTGATGCAAGATGAGAACGGCCAAGTAGAAGAGTCGTACTCTGTTTCTGCAGGCCTAGATTTCCCATCAGTTGGTCCTCAACACGCGCACCTAAATGCTATTGGCCGTGCTGAATACGACAACGTAACCGACGATGAAGCGCTAGAAGCGTTCCAATTGATTGCACGCAAAGAAGGTATTATCGCAGCGCTAGAGTCATCTCATGCTGTCGCTCACGCTGTCAAAATGGCTCACGACGACCCAGAGAAAGAACAGCTATTAGTCGTTAACTTATCTGGTCGTGGTGACAAAGATATTTTCTCTGTACACGACATTCTTAAAGAGAAAGGAGCATTATAATGGATCGCTATCAATCACTCTTCACTCGCTTAGCTGAAAAGAATCAGGGCGCATTTGTACCATTCGTAACGGTTGGCGATCCTAACCCTGAGCAATCACTTAAGATCATGGAAACGCTAGTTGAAGCGGGTGCTGACGCACTTGAGCTTGGTATCCCATTCTCAGATCCGCTTGCAGATGGCCCGACAATCCAAGGTGCGAACATTCGTGCGTTAGATTCAAAAGTAACGCCAGATGTGTGCTTCGATCTTATCGGTCAAATTCGTGCTAAATACCCAGAGCTACCAATCGGCCTACTGATGTACGCAAACCTGGTTTACGCACGTGGTATCGAGAACTTCTACGAGCGTTGTGCTAATGCAGGTATCGATTCAGTATTGATTGCTGATGTACCTACCAATGAAAGCGGTGAATTTGTTGCTGCAGCTGAAAAGTTTGGCGTTCACCCAATCTTTATTGCTCCACCGACAGCAAGCGATGAAACTCTTCAATCAGTTTCTGAACTAGGTGGTGGTTACACCTACCTACTTTCGCGTTCTGGTGTAACGGGTGCTGAAACAAAAGCAAACATGCCAGTAACGGCACTGCTTGATCGCTTGAACAAGTTCGATGCGCCACCAGCACTGCTTGGTTTCGGTATCTCTGCTCCTGAACAAGTGAAAGAAGCGATTGTAGCTGGCGCTGCAGGTGCTATCTCAGGCTCAGCCGTAGTTAAAATCATTGAAAACAACGTTGAACAACCAGAAGCAATGCTTAAAGCACTTGCTGCGTTTGTTACACCAATGAAAGCGGCTACGCAGAAATAATCGACGCTCGTAATCAATGGTCATTAAATAGAACCAGCGATTCAAATACTCAAAGGCTCCACAGTTGTGGAGCCTTTTTTATTGCTCTTCATTTGAGCCAATCACTCATCGGCTTTCATCGCTTTCTTAATCGCTGCCTCATTGAGCGTCGCTTTGATCGGGTCGGTTATCTTCTCGACCAGATCGATGGGCATTGGGAATATGATTGTGGAAGTTCGCTCATTAGCTACTTCTGTTAGTGTTTGCATATATCGCAATTGAATGGCGTTGGGCGCTTGATTAAGAACCTCTGCAGCCTCTTTCAGCTTGGTTGATGCTTCTAATTCCCCTGTTGCATGGATCACCTTAGCTCGACGTGAACGTTCCGCCTCGGCTTGCTTAGCAAGGGCTCGCACCATACTGTCATCAAGATCCACATGCTTGATCTCGACATTGGCAATCTTAATCCCCCAGTTATCGGTGTGTTGATCCAGTATCGCTTGCAAGTCTCTATTGAGCTCTTCTCGCTCAGACAGCAATTCATCCAACTCATGCTGTCCTAATACTGAACGCAACGTTGTTTGTGACAGTTGACTGGTCGCTTCGAGGTAGTTCTCTACGTTATTGATCGCCATCTTCGGATCCAGCACTCGAAAATAGACCACGGCATTCACCTTCACTGACACGTTATCGCGTGTGATCAAATCTTGCGTCGGCACGTCCAACACGATAGTTCGTAGATCCACTCGCACAATTTGTTGGATGAAAGGAATGATGATAATTAACCCCGGCCCTTTAACACCGTAAAAGCGCCCAAGGAAAAACACCACTGCACGTTCATATTCGCGCAGCACTCTGAACATGCTGGCTATCAACAAGATAACGAGCACAATGACAATACCTATAGTGTGTATAAACATAACCGCCCCCTAATGGTAACGATGGCTAAGCAATTAATAATTCAATAACGTTTGTTCTAGCATTCCACTCTAACAGTCCGCGCTAGCTAGATTTCGATGATGTATCATCGGGCAGCGCCTCAACATCCAAAGATAGCCCCGTCAGCTTGGTCACTCTGATGATCTGCCCCACTTGCAATTCACTCGCACATTTGGCTTGCCAGATCTCACCTTCGACTAGCACATGCCCCGCACCGGGGAAGCCGCTTACCACTTTGCCCGTGTCACCGACTACCGCTTCCATCCCCGTAATCACTGGTTTGTTTCTCACTCGGACTAGCATTGATATTGTTACGACGATAAAGGCAACAGAGAACAAACTGATCCCGATAATTAACGGCAATGCGATTTGATAACCCGGCACTTCGGTATCCATCAACATGATCGAGCCGAGCGTAAACGCAGCGACGCCGCCCAAACCGAAGATGCCAAAACTGGGGCTAAAGGCCTCTGCGACCATCAAAGCAATTCCCAATAGGATTAAAGCAAGGCCCGCGTAACTCACAGGCAGCATTTGTAAGGAGTACATCGCTAATAACAGACAGATACCGCCCAAAACACCCGGTAGCCCGACGCCGGGGTTATAGAATTCGAGTAACAAACCGTAGATACCAATCAGCATCAAAATATATGCAACGTTCGGGTTCGTGATCACTGACAGCAAACTAAAGCGCCAGTCTTGTTCCCGCTCGATAAAAACCACCTCATTGAGCTGAACTTCCTGACTGACACCGTTGATGGTGACGGTGCGCCCGTTACTCAGTTCAACCAATTGCTGAAGGTCGCTAGCAATAAAATCAATCACGTTAAGTGTGAGTGCGTTCTCTGAGTCTAAACTTGCTGCCTCTCGCACCGCTTTTTCTGCCCATTCTTCATTACGGTTGTGTAGCTTAGCCAAACTGACAATGTAAGCCGCAGCATCATTGATGACTTTCTTCTCCATCGCAGTGGTGGCTTTTACTTGGTCTGAGTTCTCTTGTTTGGTTTCGTCTTGATCACTCGCCGAAGTGTTATCATCTTTATTAGCATCGTCTTGAGGAGATAACGGATTAGCAGGCGCTTTGCCCCCACCGAGCGACACAGGGGTTGCTGCACCTAGATTAGTTCCGGGCGCCATAGAAGCGATGTGACTAGCAAGTAAAATATAGGTTCCCGCACTCGCCGCACGTGAGCCTGCTGGCCCAACCCAAGTTGCTATCGGAATCGGTGACGTGGTGATGGATCGAATAATGTCACGCATCGACGAATCTAACCCGCCAGGCGTGTTCATTTTCAAAATGATGAGCTTTGCTTGCTCATCGTGAGCTTGTTCTATTTCTCTAGTGAGGTAATCACTGGTCGCCGGACCTATCCCTCCGTTCACCTCAATCACCCAGACATCATCGGCCTGAGCGAATACAGAGCTGAACAACAGAAGAAACGCAAACAAGTACTTTAATATAAAAGTCATAGCCCCCCTCCTTACAACTGAGATGCTAGATAGACGTTTTATTTAAAGCGCAGAGGTAACATCTTGGTAATAAATAGATACCTTAAGCATAGTTCAGGCTAAATTTCACACAACACGTAACTGTGGATTCACCCCCAACATAGGCGTTCAAAAAACACTCGCAAATGAAATCAAAATGTTAACAAGACGTTTTCAATACCAGCGCTTGCAAATCATTCACAAAATCTCCAGAGAAAAGGCTTTTATAAATTCAACAAATAACATCGTAATAAAAAACCAAGGCAAACGATTGCATTGTTGTTCAAAATCAACAAATGACATTAGACCACCTGTTTTTCAGAGACTTTCACCTCTGCTCATATTGATAAATGTAAAGGATACGTGTAAAACTCGTCGCGAAATATTAATCCAATGGTACATCGTACATTGGTGAGTAGTTCTGGGATTTTTATATTTAGTAGCACAGAGGTTATGGAAGTGTTAAAAGAAAAGAGTTTACTAAGCAACATCGGCGTTCAAGTCGTTATTGCAATGATCATCGGTACCGCTGTCGGTGCAATGATGGGTGACAGCGCAACAATGTTCGCTCCACTGGGCGCAATCTTCATCAGTTTAATCAAGATGCTGGTTATTCCTCTAGTCGCAGTCGCCCTAATTTCAGGTGCTGCAGGTCTAGGTAATAGCTCATCAGCAGGTAAAGTTGGTGTGGTTACACTGGGTTACTTTGCACTAACGTCTGCACTTGCTGTAGCACTAGCGCTTGTAATGGGTGAAGTATTCGAACCGGGTCGTGGTATCGATGTTTCTGGCGTTGAAGGTATGTTCTCTTCTGAATACGCTGCGAAAGGCGAACTTCCAACGTTCTGGGCAACCATCACGGGCATGATCCCGACCAACGTTTTCCAATCACTGAACGAAGCTAACATTCTGCAAATTCTCGTTTTCTGCTTATTCTTCGGTATTGCGATTTCTAAACAAGCGAAAGAAAAACGTGACCCAATCATCAATGGCGTAAACGCGATTGTTGACGCTATGGTATGGATGATCAACAAGGTTATGATCATTGCACCACTTGGTGTATTTGGCCTAATGGCAGAAGCAGTCGGTACATTCGGCTTTGGCGCACTTATGGTCGTGTTCAAGCTGTTCATTGTCTACATCGCTGCGATTCTGATCTTCGGCTTTGTGGCTTACCCACTGATGATTCAAATCTTCACTAAGACTTCTGCGAAGAAGTTCCTAGTGGCGATGAAGAAGCCTCAAGCGGTTGCACTATCAACAGCCTCTTCAATGGCGACACTGCCAGTAACAATGGAAACGGTAGAGAAGGAACTTGGCGTTCGTAACTCTACGGCTTCATTCGTTCTGCCTCTTGGTGCGACGATCAACATGTCTGGTAACGCAATTTACTACGGCCTAGTTGCTATCTTCTTCGCACAGCTGTTCAACATCGACCTATCTATGGGTGCTTACGTTGCTATCATCGTAACGTCTACCCTAGGTGCGGTTGGTCAAGCTGGTGTTCCAGGTCCTTCTTTCCTAGTGGTTGCGGTTCTTCTAGCAGCTGGTATCCCTATTGAAGGTCTACCTCTGTTGTTCGCTCTAGACCGTATCTTCGACATGATCCGTACTGCTCTAAACATCACTGGTGATGCAGCATGTGCAGTCATCGTTGATTCTCTAATCGAAGACGAAGCGAAAGAAGCTGAGCTACAAAAACAGCAAGCGTAATATTAAGCTTCAGTTTGATTTATAAATAAAACCGCCTTCATGAGGCGGTTTTTTATTAGGTAATGATCGATATTGATTCGGTAAATCTTACCCTTGTCAGGCTAATTGATGAGTCCAAACGCACGAGGCAGAGCCAAACTAATTTCAGGAATAAAAGTAATGGCCAACAGTGTGACGATCAATACGGCACAAAACGGCATGATACTTCTTATAACATTCTCAATCTTGGAGCCACTGACACTACAACCCACAAATAGCGCCGTGCCAACGGGTGGCGTTGCAATACCAATACATAAGTTGAAGATAATCATCATCGCAAAGTGAATTGGATGCATGCCTAAATGCTCAGCAATCGGCATAAAGATAGGGGTAAAGATCAATACGGCTGGCGTAAGGTCCATAAACATACCCACGATCAGTAAAATCAGGTTCATCAGAATAAAGATGATAATTGGATTATCTGAAATAGAGAGCATCCAATCGCTGATCATGGTTGGTAGTCCGGTAAACGCCATAGCCCATGACATGATGGTAGAAGCACCAATCAAAAACAGCATAATGCCAGTGACCTGAACGGTTTCTCTACAAATTATCGGGAAGTGTGCCCATTTAAGAGTTCGGTAACAGAGTGACAGTATAAAAGAGTATAGAACCGCTATACATGCCCCTTCTGTTGCAGTGAAAATCCCACCAATAATACCGCCAATAACCACAACAATAAGCCCTAAGCTTGGTGTTGCTTGCCAAACAATATTCAGCACATCTTTCGTTGTGAAGCCGTCATTCGCACTTGTTTTGTAGCCCTTCTTTTTAGCGATGAAATAGGCGACGACCATACAACTTAAGCCCATTAAAATACCTGGGACATAACCTGCGATAAACAGCGCCGCAACGGATGTTCCACCCGATACCACTGAAAATACGATCAGGGAATTACTCGGCGGTATTAGTAAGCCTGCCGGGCAAGATGCAACGTTTACTGCTGTTGCTAAGTTTTTATCATAGCCATCTTTTTCTAATTCAGGACCTAAGGTTTTACCAACCGCAGCAGCTGCTGCAACAGCTGATCCTGAAACAGCGCCAAACATCATATTGGCGAAGATGTTCACGTGAAAAAGTGAGCCCGGAATCCAACCAACCAAGAGCTTTGCAAGGTTGATAAGTCGACTCGCGATGCCACCCACATTCATTATATTCCCAGCGAGGATAAAGAAAGGGATGGCTAATAAACTGAAACTATCGATACCGGTAATGATTTTTTGACCCGCAGTAATACTCGCGACTTCAAACGGTAAGATGAAATACATGATGGTTAAAGATGACATGGCAATTGCAATCGCAATCGGCATGCTTATCGCGATCATGAATAAGAATAGGCCTAGCAGCCAAACACCAATGGACAAATCCATAATATAGAGTCCTTTTAAAACTTACTTTTTGTTGGGTTCACAAAAAAGATCAAACGTATTCATGACCAAATAGATGAGGATAATAACGGCTGAAATCGGCAATATTGAATACACCGTCGACATCGGTAATTGCAGTGCTGGAGAGAGTTGTTGTGTGGTCCTTCCCATTAAGGCAATACCACCTTGAAGCATTGCCAGAAATACAAATGCGCCAGAAATGACATTGATGAGTACATGTAATGCGATATGTGCTTTACCCTTAAGATAACCATCCAATAACGTTATAGCTAAATGCCCTTTGATACCGAATAAGTAGCTTGCTCCTAATAAGCCAAGCCATACCATCGCATAACGAGCAAGTTCATCAGTCCAGTTACTTGGATCATTCAAAACATAACGACTAAAGACCTGCCAAGTGACAGTAACGACAAGTAACATGAGTGCAAAAGAAGAGACAAAAAGAATCAGCCTATCAAGTAGGTTTCTGAAAGTTGCTAACATGGTGTGATACCTCAAAAAATTTTGCCTTAGCAAAGCCAAGGCAAAATTATATTTTCACTAAGACTGATTAAAGAGCTTCAATTTTTTCAATGAATGGAGCTAGTTTTGGATCTTTTTTCGCCTCATCAATCATAGGTTTAACAGCTGCACGGAAAGGGGCTTTATCAACTTCAACAAACGTTACGCCTTCTTTCATTCCTTTCTCTTTGTTCATGTCATCTGTTGCGTCCCAGATTTTGATCTGCTCTTCAAGAGACTCAGCAGCAGCTTCTTTTAAGATCTTTTGCTCTTCTGCCGTTAATGAACCCCATTTGTATTCTGAAATGATGATCACGTCAGGTGTCATCATGTGCTGATCCATAGAGTAAAATTTGGCAACTTCACTGTGTTTCATTTCAACTAAGCTAGAAATATTATTTTCAGCACCGTCAATTACGCCTTGTTGCAGCGCCGTGTATACCTCATTGAAAGGTACAGGCGTTGCTTTACCACCTAATAGGTTAACCATTTCCATCATCGTTGGAGAACCCGGAACTCGAACTTTCATACCAGCGAGATCAGCCGGTGAGTTAATGGCTTTTTTAGCGTAGAAGCTACGTGTGCCTGAGTCATAGAACGTAAGACCGATGAAGCCTTTACCTTCACTTGAAAGTAACATCTCTTGTGCTGCTTCACTTCGCATGAAGGTTCTCATATGTGGAACGTCACGAAATAAGAAAGGCAGTGCATTAACTTTAAACGTTGGTTCAAAAGATTCGGCTAGCCCACCGTTGATTTTAGCCATATCAATCGCGCCGGTAACAACTTGCTCAGCTTGATCACGTTCAGAGCCTAGTTGACCGTTTGGAAAGATCTTAATCGTAAGGTCACCATTCGATTTTTCTTTCACTTTATCAGCCATGATCACCATGCCTTGGTGAGCTGCGCTTTCTAATGACATTGCATGCCCTAAGGTCAAAGTTTTTGCTTGAGCGCCAAATGCCATAAGAATTGAAGCCGCTGCAATCGTCAGTAGGTGTTTTTTCATGTTCTTCTCCAGAATCCATTTTGTAAGAGGTACAGTTTTTATATGCAACGCTATAGCTAAGTTTGAAAGCTAACGTTCTATTGCACATCGCTCATAGCAGTAACGTTTCATTACAACATTCTTACCCTTATGAATTTTGTATTACAATACTATGTGTATATTTTGTGAACTAAGGTTTATCTATTGGCCTGAGAACCTAATTGATTGTGATACCAATCATATTTGGGACTAATTGGACCATTAAGCAGCCCTAATTTGTATTTTTTGGGAAGTTCGATTACTTTCAACTGCTTTAAGAACAATCTCTTAGCAAAGAAACACCTATATATTTATGTTATTTTAAGACATTAAATTCAGTTATGGAGCACGACAAAGAAGGTCTCCTCGATTGAAAAAGCGAGTCGTGAAATGCGGTTTCTGAGGTGGTCGAGGTAAGGTTTTAGGCTGAGCGTATGGAACAAGAGTGGATAAGCAGGGATAAAGACAACGGTGGGAATCTTACTAAGACGAATTATTTGTAACAAAAATCCGAGAGCTTTACAGCCCTCGGATTTTTGTTTTTAGTGGTCTAGTTTTTAGGCGTTAAACGAATTACAAATCAGCGCCATAAATATCAAACGTGAAGTACTTAGCAGCGATCTTGTCGTAAGTACCGTTCGCTCTGATCTCTTCAATCGCGGCATTGAATTGTTTCGCCAGTTTTGAATCCTGCTTTCTTAACGCTAGTGCCGTGCCTTCGCCAATGTAGGCTTTGTCGGTCACTGCTTTGCCTTTGAATTCAAAGTCCTCTCCTTCTTTTTTATCTAAGAAAGCTAATGACAGTTGATCCGAGTTACCAAACGTTAGATCTAAACGACCATTCTGCAGATCCAGATAAACTTCATCTTGGCCGGTATAGCGTTTAATGTTTGCCACATCACCAAACTTGTCTGTTACGTAGCGATCGTGAATCGTACCTTGCTGAACACCGATGGTTTTACCTGCTAAGCCTGCCTCATCGACGCTGAATTCCGCGCTTTTAGCAGCAACAAACACGGCTGGTGTTTGGTAGTACTTATCGGTGAACAAAATCTTACGCTTACGCTCTTCGGTAATACGCATTGAAGCCATGATCACATCTGACTTTCTTGCCAACAAACTTGGAATTAACGAGTCCCAACTTTGTGAAACCCAAGTACAATCGAGTTTGGCTTGCTCACACAAGGCATCAGCTATCTCAATATCAAACCCGACAGGCACACCGTCACTGTTTTTATAGTTGAATGGCGGATACGTAAAGTCCGACGCCAAACGGATTTCTTTCGCCTGTACCGTTGTACCAAGTAAAGCGGCCGCACAAGCGAGTCCTAGTATTATCTTTTTCATCATTACCATCCTAGATATGATCTTTATCGAGTTGAGATTGAGTTTCTTTATGTTGAGATTGTTGAATTTGTTTGCCTTGTTGATTCTTTTCTAATTCGGTTTGGTAACGTGTTAGTGACGTTATCACTTCTAACATGCTCTCTTGGCTACCAATACTGATTCGAACACAGTTACGCAAAGCAGGTTCATGGTTTTGATTCCTTGTCACAATGCCATCCTTCGCCAATACACTGAACACTTGATGCCCAGGTTTTTGACGCAGCAAAATAAAGTTCGTCGATGAAGGGTAAACAGACTCGATGAAATCAAACTGAGTTAACTCACAAGCAAACCAGTTACGTAGTTCGACCAGCTTTTGTGTGGCGTCTTGCATCACTGAAACTCGCTCATCAGACAATGCGTCTAACACGATTTGCGATGAGCAATCCGGCATCGGATAAGGTGGAATTAATTTAGCGACATACTGCATCACATTTTGACTCGCTAAGATAAAACCACAACGAACCGCAGCCAGTCCAAAAGCCTTAGACAAGGTGCGAATCACTACCAGATGCGAATAACGCTCAATAAGGCTCACCGCTGACGTTTGTGGTTCAAACTCGATATACGCTTCATCGACTACCACTAGAGACTTTCCAATCGTACCTTCCAGTACCTGAATCAAATCCGATTTAGGAATCACATTGCCCGTTGGGTTATTTGGTGAGCAAAGAAACACGATATTAGCCAACTTCGCTTTGTTCACAATATCAGTGACGTTAAGGCTGAAGTCTTCCTGCAATGGAGAATCCAAGGTATTAATCGCTAATGCATCGGCGCAAAACTCATACATTGCATACGTTGGTGAACAAATAAGTATATTGTCACTCGCTGGCTTACAGAATGTTCTGGTCAGTAAATCTATCGCTTCATCGGCGCCACGAACGGCAACCGTTGCAACATCAGTTCCGCAATACGCTTGATAAGCCTTAGCAATATCTTGCGGTAAAAAATCTGGGTATCTATTGTGGCTTGCTTCTCCTGGAAACAACGAGCTTTCCAATTCATTGGCGTTTAGCCAGACTCGTCCATCACCACCAATTCTTCTTGCTGATTGATAAGGTATTAATTTTTTTACAGCCTGAGGTACTAAACTATCGATAAAAGATGTCAAGAAGCTATCCCTTTCACAAAATCACAATGTCTTCACCACTGCGTTCATATTCAATAAATGCGACTTATACACATATTGAATCACAAATGATGATTAAGTATTTACATTCAAACAGAACACTATTGATAAATGAATCGAAATAATCACATAATAGCCATGATAAAAAATCATAGGTAAAGATATGAATCGCACACTTCCTTCAACCAAAACTTTGCTCGCGTTCTTGTCGACGGCAAGGCATCTCAACTTTACGCGCGCGGCACATGAGCTCAATGTTACGCAAGGTGCAGTAAGTCGTCAGATATTGTCGTTTGAAGAAAGCCTTGGCTGTGATCTCTTCTATCGACACGCTCGAGGATTGTCTTTAACTCCGAAAGGCAAAGAACTGGTTCCCCTGATACAAGGAACGATTCATCAACTGCAATCGGCTCTCAATCAAGTGGCAAGTTCTCCCTCTAAGATCAAACTCAACGCCCCCAGCTGTATTACCTCTTGGCTGCTACCCAAATTGATGTCTTTTCAGCAAGCCTACCCTGAAATTGATGTCGAGCTCACGTCGACCATCAAGCACGTTTTTGAACCAAGCTTTGACCCGTTTGACGCCGTAATCACCTATGGAAAGAAGCCAAACCAACAATCGATTGTGAGCCAGTTATTGTTCAACGAGCAGCTGGCTCCGGTCTGCCAGGCGCAAAGCATTACGCAGGGCCATCTTGTAAGTAGCGCTTCTACTTTCATCAAGCCACACAAGCTCGCTCAATACACTTGGCTACACGCCAACAATGAGCAGAGTGATTGGCGACTTTGGTTAGAGCACATAGGAAGTCATGACCTTTCAAGTAAGAACAACCAACAATTCGCGACACTTGATCAAGCGATGAATGCAGCCATTCAAGGGTTTGGCATTGCCATAGGCGATATCACGCTGGCTAAGCAAGATATTGATTTGGGCAGGTTGGTGAAAGTGAGTGAAGGCAGTGTCTTTTCTGGAAATGGTTACTTCTTGCTGCAGCCTAAGAATCGACAAAATACATCTTTATCTACGCTGGTTGATTGGCTTGTCGATTAGCGGCAATCACCATAGATAGAAGCACACTATAAACGGCAGTAGAGCGTCATAATGAGAATTTCATCGTTCTCAAAATGAAACTATTTTATGTCTGTTACGTATTGGTTGTCAGAGAATAGAACGTACCTCGCCTTAACTATTTGAAAAGAAGTTCAATTCTATCTGGTAGGGAAAATGTTCCGTTCAACTAGAGAAAATGGCATTCGAATTGCTTTGTCATAGATAACCCAACCAATATACAGCAGGTTGCAACAGTTTCACTGCAGCTTGTCACGGAGGATAGGCTATGACCTTACAAAGACATACGTATTACGGCTTGATTCACCATGGAATTAAAACCTTATTAATGGACAGAATTGGCCACTTCACAGAGCGTGAATATCACGAGTATCTCGACCTAACGACAGGCAAATCGACGTGTTTTGCCATGAGTGAGCAAGAGCTCGAAAACACCTTAGACAGCTTAAAGAGCGAAGGTTACCTTGAAGATATCAAGAAGCTAATACCTCGCTACCAAACCACATCAATGCGATAACGTTATCCGACTCGATGATGAAAAGATCCGACTCAATAAACCAACTAGATAGAATTAATTAGCACCCAATTGTCTCGGGCTATTTAGCATCGAGACAGTTTTCGTTAGACTGTCTGCAACTCAACTAACTGGACAGTCAGTGCCACATGAAGCAAATCCTTGATTTCATTCCTCTCATTATTTTCTTTGCGCTGTATAAGATGTATGACATCTACACGGCTACAGGTGCATTGATTGTTGCTTCCGCAGTACAAATCGTTTTGACATACGTCATCTACAAGAAAGTAGAGAAAATGCAGATCATCACATTTCTGATGGTTGCCGTATTTGGTGGCATGACCATTTTCTTGCACGATGACAACTTCATTAAATGGAAAGTAACCATCGTTTATGCATTGTTCGCTATCGGCCTGACCGTCAGTCACTTGATGGGCAAATCAGCAATTAAAGGCATGCTGGGTAAAGAGATCACACTTCCTGAAGCGGTATGGAGCAAGATCAACTGGGCTTGGACTTTGTTCTTTACTCTATGTGCCATTCTCAACGTTTACGTTGCTTTCAGCCTACCCTTGGATGTCTGGGTAAACTTCAAAGTGTTTGGCTTACTGATCGCTACTTTTGCATTTACCTTGCTAACGGGTGTCTATATTTATAAGCATTTGCCAAAAGACCAGCATCTACAAAAAGATCAGCATTTGCCAAAAGAACAGCATCTACAAAAAGACCAGCAGAAAGAGTTAACGGATAAAAATACCGACGAGAAGTAACCCTAAGGGATGAGTCCTCATCCCCTTTTTGATACAATTATTATCAATACGCTATTTAACAGTGGCCAATGATACTCGTGATCATTGGCCACTGATTGTTTGTGTTCGGTGAATACGTTAAAAATACGACCACCGCGAGCCCCGCAAACACATCTATTTAAATTTAAAACAATCAATACCATTAAGAGTACAACAATGACTATTCAATCAACTTTGAACCCGATTGGTTCTTTACTTCTTCGCACTTTGGCGATGCCTTCTGATACCAATGCAGCAGGCCAGATTTTCGGTGGTTGGATAATGTCTCAGCTCGACCTTGCTGGCGGGATACTGGCGAAAGAGATCTCTAACGGCAAGATAGTCACGGTTTCAGTATCAGGTATCGAGTTCAAACAACCAGTTTCAGTGGGTGATGTGGTATGTGTTTATGGTGACTGCACCAAGATTGGTCGCAGCTCGATGAATATCGACCTAGAAGTATGGGTTAAGCCGGTACTTGATCACGGCATCGGCGATCGTTACAAGGTATGTGGCGCGACATTCAACTACGTTGCTGTAGACGAAAGCGGTAAACCCCGCCCAATTAATAAATAGTACTTTCGACAGCCCTATCGTACTGTAAGGTCTTTAGCCATTTCGATTAAAAATGCTAAAGACCTTCTCACTCTCCCGCACCATTTCACAATTTCTTATCATTAGCTCTTCCAATACCAATTAGTTCGCGTAAATTAGCAAGATAGCGAATTTAAACGCCCTCAATTTAGTGAAGTAAAATAAGGATATCTCAATATGTGGTACGTGATTTTTTCTCAAGACGTCGAAAATTCATTAGAAAAACGCCTAAGTGTTCGCCCACAACATCTAGAACGCCTACAAACACTTCACGATGAAGGCCGCCTTTTGACAGCAGGTCCAATGCCAGCGATTGATTCAGATAACCCTGGTGAAGCGGGCTTCACAGGTTCTACTGTGATTGCTGAGTTTAATTCTTTAGACGATGCACAGGCATGGGCAGACGCAGACCCGTACATTGCTGCAGGTGTATACCAAAATGTGATTGTTAAACCATTCAAGAAAGTATTTTAACGTGAAAAAATGGATTATCGGTTCACTGGCCGCTGTTCTGCTTGCAGGCTGCAGCTCATCAAGTGAACAAGACAAACAAAGACAGCTAGAAATGATGGCGCAGCATCGCGCTGGCGTTTTATCCGCAGGCCTTCCGATTGAGTATGGCCCGCTGTCGGTCATGCGCGTGCTGGCAAAGAACACGGTTATCGAAATCATGATGATCTACAACCAAGATGCAAAAGGTGCTAAACCTTTAAACCAAGTTGTAGACATGAGTGTGAATAGCTACTGCACCAACTCTGAAGTAAGAGCAAACCTCGACATGGGCTTGGCTTACAACATCAAGATTCGCAACACTCGCGGACAACTGATCGTTGAGAAGCTGATCAGTAAAGATACGTGTCAAAGTAGCAGCTAGTTTCTAGCTCGAGATTCGAACAAGTATAAAACCAGAAGGCCTCGCAAATGCGAGGCCTTTGTTGTGGTTCATCGTGGATTAACGGATCAATCAAAATCTTAGACTGAATTATACCTCAGCTGATTCCCACTCTTTACGCAGTGTCTTAGTCGCCGAAACTAAGTTAGTCAGTGCGGCTTCTGTTTCTGCCCAGTTACGCGTCTTCAATCCACAATCTGGGTTCGCCCACAAACGTTCTGCTGGGATTTTTTCTGCCGCTTTCTTAAGTAAATCCACAATCCACTCCTCTGAAGGAATGTTTGGCGAGTGAATGTCATAAACACCCGGTCCAATCGCATTCGGGTAGTTAAACTCTTCAAACGCTTTCAGTAGCTCCATGTTCGAGCGAGAAGTCTCAATGGTAATCACATCGGCATCTAGCGCGGCTACTGAATCAATGATCTCGTTGAACTCGCTGTAACACATATGGGTATGGATCTGAGTTTCTGGTTTAGCACTCGCCGCTGAGATCTTAAAGGCATCGACCGCCCACTCTAGGTATTCTGCATGGTCGCGCTTTTTCAGTGGTAAACCTTCGCGAATAGCAGGCTCATCAATTTGAATAATGTTGATGCCTGCGTCTTGTAAATCAGACACTTCATCGCGCAGAGCAAACGCCAGTTGATTCGTGATTTCTTTGCGTGAGATGTCTTCACGTGGGAATGTCCAACATAGAATAGTGACGGGTCCTGTCAGCATGCCTTTCATCTGCTTCGAAGTCAGAGATTGTGCATAGGTCGACCATTCCACCGTCATCGGTTTCTCACGTTCTATATCCGCGACCACAATCGCGGGCTTCACGCAGCGAGAGCCATAGCTTTGTACCCAACCAAACTTGGTGGTTTGAAAGCCTGCTAGATTTTCTGCAAAGTACTCCACCATATCATTACGTTCCGCTTCACCATGAACCAACACATCCAAATCTAAGGCTTCTTGGCGCTTAACGGCATCCGCGATGTGACCTTTCAATGCAGAGTTATATTCCGCTTCACTCAATTTGCCGGTGCGGTAGGCACTGCGTTGAACACGGATTTCTCCGGTTTGTGGGAACGAACCAATGGTTGTGGTTGGTAATAGCGGTAAGCCGAGAACTTCAGACTGATGTGCCGCACGTTCTGCATAAGGCGCACTTCGATTTGCTAGTGCTTTCGTGATGGTATTAAGGCGCTCTCGTACCTGAGGCTTGTTCACATGAGTCGCGCTCTTGCGTGCAACAATAGGTTGGCTGTAAGTCTCACACGCTAAAATGGCATTTTGATCGCCATCTAACGCAGCCCCCAGTAAACTCACCTCGGTGACTTTCTGTTTCGCGAAAGCAAACCAACTCTTCACTTCTTCGCTGAGCGAATCTTCTAACTCCAAATCTACTGGGCTATGCAGTAGTGAACATGAACTTGCGACCCATAGTTTATCGCCTAGCTTTTCTTTCACAGGTTGCAATAACTCAAGCTGAGAAGCTAAGTCTGCTCGCCAAACATTGCGTCCATTGATTGCACCCGCAGAAAGTACCCAATCTTCCGGTAACTTATTCACCACTTCATCGAGTTGCTGCGGTGCGGCAGCCAAATCAATGTGTAAGCCGTTGACGGGAAGCTCCACGATCTTGTCTAACGTATCAGTCACAGAATCAAAGTAAGTGGTCAGCAATAGTTTCACATCGCCTTGAATCACTTGATAAGCCAACTTGAATGAATCAGCCCACTTAGTCTCAAGTTCCAGAGATAGAATGGGCTCATCGATTTGCACCCACTCAACACCCAGCTTGGCAAGTTTAGCAAAAATCGCTTGATAGGCAGTAAGAAGGCGAGGCAACAGAATTAAGCGATCAAAGCCCTCTTCCACTTCTTTGCCTAAGTACAAATATGACAGTGGGCCGAGAAGTACAGGCTTAACTTTGTGTCCTACTTTTATCGCTTCGTTCACTTCGTCAAACAGCTGCGGCCAGCTCACATCAAAGGTGTCGTCTTTACTGAACTCAGGAACAATGTAGTGGTAGTTAGTGTTGAACCATTTCGTCATGTCGGAAGCAGCTGAACTGTCTTTCGTGACATCATTCGACGTATGCGTACCACCGCAGCAAGTAGATTGAACTTGAGATTGACCACGACCAACGCGGAACAAGGTATCTAAATCAGGGAAAGCTTTTTCATCTTCAGAACCACCAGCATGGCGTTTTGGCACGTGGCCTAGAAGTAATGTCGTTGTCAGAACATGGTCGTACCATGCGAAGTCACCCGCAGTTGCAAAGCTAAGATTCGCGTCAGCTTGTACATTCCAGTTACGATTTCTTAATTCGCTGCCGAGTTGCTTGAGCTCAGATTGATCGATTTCACCGCGCCAGTATTTCTCGAGCGTGAATTTGAGTTCTCTTTTCTCGCCGATACGTGGGTAGCCAAGAATATGCGTTGTTGTCGTCATGAGTCTTTTCCTTATTCGATAATTTTAATTTCCGGTCAGACTGCCTTTGATGATTTCACTTTCCCACAAAGGCGTCTGGATGGCTAAACTATCTCCTTAATCCGATCTATGGACAACGTCCAAATATTCATCTTGTTTATTAATAATATTCATCTTGAATCATCCAAAGATGAACAGTTTAAATCCATCTGGACATCTAGACGTTTACAAAAGATCAAAAACACCGTAGGGTGATTATTAAGAAATATTGAATTGGCTTAGGGAATATGAGGAATACTCATGATAGAGCTTAAACACCTTCGAACATTGACCACCTTGAGAGACAGCGGATCGTTAACAGCCACTGCGACCTCTCTTCACCTGACTCAGTCGGCGCTTTCTCATCAATTGAAAGACCTTGAAGCGCGTATTGGCGGTCAGCTTTTCCTGCGTAAAACTAGGCCAGTGAAATTCACCTCTGAAGGTGAAATCTTGCTTAAGCTCGCGGATGAGATACAACCAAAGATTGCTAAAGCAGAGAATGAGTTGGCGAGCCTGAAAGAGGATGTGAATGGTCGGTTGCACATGGCGATCGAATGTCACTCATGCTTCCAATGGCTAATGCCCGCTTTGAAAGAGTACCAAGTTGCTTGGCCAAGCGTGACGCTAGATTTCTCGTCAGGGTTCGGGTTTGAGCCTCTACCGGCATTGATGGCAGGTGAGTTAGATTTGGTGATCACCTCCGATATACAGCCCCGTTCTGAAGTTCACTACGAACCGCTTTTCGATTTTGAGATGCGTCTTATCACCGCGATCAACTCTCCTTTGGCCGAAAAGTCGAGTATTGAGCCGCAAGATCTTAGTGATATCACGATGCTCTCTTATCCGGTTCAAAAACAGCGTCTTGATGTTGTGAAACACTTTTTGCAACCGGCAGGCGTAGAGCCGAAGAAATGGAAACAAGCAGACAACACATTAATGTTGGTGCAAATGGTATCAGCTGGCTTAGGGGTTGCAGCCTTACCTAACTGGGCGATCAGCGAGTTTTCAAGACAAGGATTAATCGCCAGTAAACCACTGGGCAAAGGACTTTCAAGACGACTATTTGCGGCGGTAAGAAACTCCGAGAAAGACAAACGTTATCTGCAAGCTTTCTTTAGCACGGCAAGACAGCAAAGTAAGAGT
This sequence comes from Vibrio sp. G-C-1, assembly GCF_021728015.1. Taxonomy (NCBI): domain Bacteria; kingdom Pseudomonadati; phylum Pseudomonadota; class Gammaproteobacteria; order Vibrionales; family Vibrionaceae; genus Vibrio; species Vibrio sp. G-C-1. Next base: position 209,638 of record NZ_JAKKCR010000010.1, read on the forward strand.
CACCTAGATGGCATTGAAGTCGTTTAAGAGACGCGTTGTTGGGTTAGTTTATGCCTGCGTTGAACCTGATAGGCATGCGCCAAAAACAAAAAAGTCACAGATTATCTGTGACTTTCTTCTTTTAGCTTTAGTACCGACGATGGCGGTACTTGTTCATTCACGATAACTGGCTCACAATCGATAGCTAGTTCATTCTCGATAACTGGCTCACTATCAATCAATAGAACATGCGCCAGTTTGTTGCTTATCTTGGATAAGACTTAAACTGGTTAGTTAATGGATCGTATTGATAGCCAAGCATATCAAGCTTACCTACAACACTTTCTATATCCATTTCATACATACTGATCAGCTCTTCAAAGCTATCGCATTCTAAGCGAAGTTTTTCATTCACGATTCCCAGCAAAATAATGCTATCGAAACCTTTGACGTTGCTTAAATCCATCCCGTACTCCTAACGAACACACCGACTAGATTTAAGTTTAGAACGCTAACCAACACCACGCTAAAAAACAGATCACACTTTTTCGATTCAACACCGAAAGGCGTGTGAGATCAGTAACCGCCTACATCGCCCAAACTGGCGTTAAACCAACGGCCGCCACCAATAACATCAACAATGAAATAGTCAGCTGTAGCTTTTCAGGGGTTTTAACGAACAATAGATGCCAACACCACACTACGATAGCTGAGATTAGCAAAGCAAAGCTAAACAGTAGGGTTGAAATCATTGGCTCTAATTGAGCTTCAGACAGAGAATAAACATTTACGACCGTCGCCAAAACCACCAGCATGCCGGTTAATACGCCCACAACAGGCAGCACACGGTGAAATGCTTGTAAGCGTGTTCTCGCAATCGTCAGCAGTAAATGACCAAACGCAGACCCCAACAGTGCCACTAGCAGTAAAGTAGTAATAATACCGACGGTGGTTGCTTGCTCAGTCGCTTGAATAGCAACGTATGAAAGCGCCAAACCACACGCAAGGTACATCACCCAAATAGGACCAGAATCACGTGTCTTCTTAGTTTGAACTTGAGAATAGAAATAAAAGATCGCGAACACGACAAGAAACGCTTCAATTCTTAATGAAGCAACAGCAAGCCAAAGCACGCCAATCGCAGGTAACATCTTGTGAATACGGCCACGTTGACCAGGGCAAATATCACCCTTCACTAAGATTAAAGTTAAGATCAGTTGGGCTCCTAATAGCATGGGAGCAAATTGTACTAATAATGATTCGACCATTGTGGATCTACTTATTCAGACTTATTTTCGCGAATAATATCAAAAACTGCTGCGAACACTAATCAAAATCACAAATTAGCGACGTTATTCAAGGCTTCAACTATGCTGTTGTATGGTTCTTTTGTCAGCATTATCTGCAAAATGGCGAAAGACATCAGAACTAACAGGGGCATGTTCTACTGGCTAGTCTAGGCTCATGCCGCTATAATTCCCGCCTCAAAAATCAGAGGTTGAAATATGTACAGCGATATCACTCCTATTCACGAACACAAAAAATACTGGGCCGAGTGCTACGGAACAGCACCCTTTTTGCCTACCAGTAGAAAGGAGATGGATGCTCTTGGATGGGATAGCTGTGACATTATTATTGTAACTGGTGATGCTTATGTCGATCACCCGAGCTTTGGTATGGCTATCATTGGCCGTTTACTTGAAGCTCAAGGTTTCCGCGTGGGCATCATTGCTCAACCAAAGTGGGACAGTAAAGATGCCTTCATGGAACTGGGTAGACCTAACCTATTCTTCGGCATCACTGCGGGTAACATGGATTCCATGATCAACCGCTACACCTCTGATCGCAAACTTCGTCACGACGATGCCTACACACCAAACAATGAAGGTGGTAAGCGTCCTGACCGTGCAACTCTGATTTATTCTCAACGTTGTCGTGAAGCTTACAAAGGCACACCAATCGTTCTTGGTGGTATTGAAGCGAGCTTACGTCGCGTTGCGCACTACGACTACTGGTCTGATAAAGTTCGTCGCTCTGTATTGTTTGATGCAAAAGCAGACATTCTTCTTTTCGGTAACGCTGAGCGTGCACTGGTTGAAGTCGCACACCGAATTGCCGACGGCGAAGATATGTCAACGCTGACAAATATTCGCGGTACTGCTATCAACTTGCCTGCAGCGCCTGAAGGTTACAAAATTATTGATTCTTCTCGTATCGAAAAACCGAACAAAGCCTACGTTCCGGTTAACCCGTACGAAGTAGAAACGCAGTGTGATACCAAGAAAGATGAAAAAGAAGAAGTAAAGGCGCAGCCAATTACTATTCGTCCTTCTCGTCACGATGCAAAAACAACCGCGGTTCGTATCCCTGGTTTCGAAAAGCTCAATAACGACCGTATTCTTTACGCTCACGCTAGCCGTATTCTGCACCTAGAGACCAACCCGTATTCAGGTCGTGCTCTTATTCAACGTCACGGTGACCGCGAACTATGGGTAAACCAAGCGCCAATTCCTCTTGCAACTGAAGAGATGGATTACGTGTTTGGCCTTGCTTACAAGCGTGTTCCGCACCCTATGTATGGCAAAGCAAAGATCCCTGCATACGACATGATTAAAACTTCGGTTAACATCATGCGTGGTTGTTTTGGTGGTTGTTCTTTCTGTTCAATCACAGAGCACGAAGGTCGTATCATTCAGAACCGTTCGAAAGAATCGATCTTGGATGAAATCGAAGACATTAAAGATAAAGTACCTGGCTTTACCGGTACCATATCTGACTTGGGTGGCCCAACGGCGAACATGTATCGTCTAGGTTGTTCTGATCCTAAAGCTGAAATTAACTGTCGTCGCCCATCATGTGTGTTCCCTAAAATCTGTGAAAAACTGAACACAGACCACCAGCACACCATTGATCTTTACCGCTCAGCGAGAAAGGTTCCGGGCATCAAGAAAGTAATGATCGCATCAGGCGTTCGTTATGACCTTGCGATTGAGTCTCCAGAATACGTACGTGAGCTTGTGACTCACCACGTTGGTGGTTACTTGAAGATTGCTCCAGAGCACACTGAAAAAGGCCCTCTGGATCTGATGATGAAACCGGGCATGGGCACTTACGATCGTTTCAAAGAGATGTTCGAGAAGTACAGCGCTGAAGCGGGCAAGAAACAGTATCTAATTCCTTACTTCATCTCTGCTCACCCGGGCACGGAAGATGAAGACATGCTTAACCTTGCGTTGTGGCTGAAAAAGCACAACTACGAGTGTGACCAAGTACAGAACTTCTACCCATCGCCAATGTGTAATGCGACGTCGATGTACTACTCAGAGACCAACCCTCTGAAACGCGTGAAATACAAAAAACGTGAAGATGTTCCTGTACCGAAAGGTGATCGTCAACGTCGTCTGCATAAAGCACTGCTTCGTTACCACGATCCTGAGAACTGGAAGATCATCCGTGAAGCACTGATCAGCATGGGCAAAAAGCACCTAATTGGTGACAAAGCGAACTGCTTAGTGCCAGAAGAAGATTTTGAGGCTCAAACACCAGCACAGCGTCGTAAGTCTGGTCGTCACGGCTCGCAACGTTTTGCAACTAAGCACAGTAAAGCTCAACCGGGTCTTGGCGGCGAAAGCCCACGTAACCATTCTAAGCCTGGTGGCAATAAGCCTAAACCGGGTGGTAAGAAGCCAACAGGTAGCCAAAGCAACGGCAATCAGGGCAACGGGAAGCAGAACGGTAATGGTAATAAACCAGCGACTGGCTTCATCAAAAAAGCCCCTGCTAGTCAGCAATCGCAAGGCAATGCCGGCGGAAATGGCAAGCCAAACCGCAACAAAGCGGGCAATGGTCAAGGTGGTAAACCAGCAAGTAACGGAAAGAATCGCCAGCGCGCAACACAGCGTTAATATCGCGAGCCGATTTACTTCACTATCGTAAAAATACAAAGCGCAGCTATTTAGCTGCGCTTTTTTGTGTCTGTTACCAATATTTTTAATTGGCTAATTGATTACAAGAGAGCTTAACGGGTGAAGACCCAATACTGACTAAACAAATAGTTAGTGACCATGCCCACCAAGATACCAACGGCCATTGCGATAAATACAGCCCCAGTAAATGCAGGCAGCAATTCCGTCATCAACTTAAAGCACAGCAAGTTAGGTATCGCCGATATCGATGCGGAAAACATGAACTTTTGCCACTGAATCAACTTCTCTGACCAACTACCCTGCCCTTTGAAGTCAAAAGTTAGCACTCGATTACCAAACCACGTTGTCGTTGCGGCTGCAATGAAAGATCCTATCCTTGCACTCATCAAAGGCAGCCCAACGACATAATGCAGTAACGCAAACACTAAGCAATCAACAGCAAACCCACCAACACCAACCACAGCAAATCGAACCACCTTGTGGTGGGACTGTAACCTCTGACTGTGCGTTTGAAGCTTGTTGTTGAACATTCGTAACCCCGAGTTAACGCTGAACATCGCTGCCACTTTGAATATGACTCAACGATAGATTTGGCTTGATGCTTGAGCTATGACAGCTGAATAAAGCACGCTTTATTTTCACCGTTGGCTCTAGAATACACGTTAATGCGTTCTCTTTAATCTTGGTTTCCACTTCAGATCTTTTACCAATCAGATAGAACTTATCAATGCCATCTATCTGCTCGATATCGAGAAGTCTTTTCGCTTGACCATGACTGTAAAATTGCCCAGAGAATGGTCGTTTACCCACGTAAAAGCTTGGCGCAGAATCCGTAATCTGTTCGAAAATAATACGGTCACTTTTCTCGTTCGCCTTTCCGAGATTCAGGTAGACCATCGCGATCATTAGCAACACAGGTAGAACCAAAGCCACGCTCGAGAACCACTTCTTATCTTTTTCCACTACGAGTATAGCAATCAACAAGCCAAGGGCTGGAATACCTGGTAGGACGTAAGCTGGGAGAATATTGCCCGCCATAGTGAAAAGAATCAGAGGTGAAATCAACCAACAGACAAGAAATGAAAACAAGCCGCGATTTTCAATATTAATTTCTGCAATTTTCTTACGTCGAGCAAATGCCAATATAGGTAATACAATCGACCACGGCGCAGCCGCTTGAAGCCAAAACAGCCAGATCATGCCTCTTGCTTGGTCATGGGCAGAACCGTATAAATCGCCCTCCCAGCCACTCACAACAAAGCGCTTAAAGTGTTCGCCAACAATAAAGTAATCAATGAAGCCCGGTGTTGCCATTTCAGCCATGATGTACCAAGGCAAAGCAATCGCTAGCATCACACCCAAGCCAGACAACAATGGAAAGCGTTGCCAAAGCACTTTGAAAGCACCAAAGAAGCCATGTTGTAATACTAACCAAGGGAAAACTGCGATACCCATGATCACAATCGCTACTGGCCCTTTTGCAAGCAGGCCTAGTGCTAAACCAATGAAACCGACATAGCCCCAAGATCGATTAGTCTTCGCACTGCCTTCACCTTTCCAACCTTCTCCTCCTAGCCAACACAAGTAGAAGCCTAACATGGCAATGGTCATCGCTAAGGTTAATGCTATGTCTGTCATCACAGCGCCCGCGGCAATAGAGAAAATACCGCATGTCGCCAACACTACCGCGGCAACCAACGCACTTTGCCCAGTTCGCTTCGCCATGTAAGCGGTTAACAAAATTGTCGCTACTCCCGCTAACCAGTGAGGTGCACGAACAGCAAACTCACTCAAACCAAACAGCTCAATACCAGCAGCACTCATCCATGTGAACAACGGTGGCTTGCCCCAAAAAGGAATGCCGTAATCAAACTGAGGTGTTAACCAATTGCCGGTTTCCACCATCAAGCGAGCCATTTCTCCGTAGCGCGCCTCCGTAGTATCCATTAACGGATAAGTCGCCAAAGATAGGAGTCTTAGAACCAATGCAAAAGCTAACAAATACCATAGGTGCGTTCGGTTCAGGCTCATGCTGACTCCTCTAATTTGAAATGTGTTTTTAATGCAGGTGTATCGACCACCGACTGAATCAGATACAGAGGGCGATTCTTGGTTTCGATAAAAATACGACCTATGTACTCACCCATTAAACCAATACTCAGGAGTTGAATACCGCCAAGGGCAAGTTGCACGACCATCATTGACGGATAGCCCGTGATAGGCTCGCCAAACATAGTGGTTTTGAATACGATGAAGACGCCATACACAAAAGCAGTAAGCGCCACTAAACCACCAACGGCCGTCGCAATACGCAGAGGTCGGATAGAGAACGAGGTAATCCCATCCATCGCCAAACCGATTAATTTGAGGTAGTTCCACTTGGTCTCACCACAGAAGCGAGCATCACGCTTAAATTGGAGCGTCGCTTGTCGGAAACCCGGCCAAGAAAAAATGCCTTTCATGTAGCGGTTACGTTCTGAAAGCTGATTGATATGGTCGACAACTTCTCGGCTTAACAGTCGGAAATCACCCACATTCTCAGGAACATCAATCTTCGCCGCCACGTTCATTACTTTGTAAAAGCTCGCTGCTGAAAACTTCTTAAACCATGTTTCACCGTCGCGCTGGCTACGCTGCATATTGACGACGTCATAACCTTCGCGCCACTTGGCAATCATTTGCGGAATCAACTCAGGTGGATCTTGTAAGTCAGCGTCTAGCAAAATCACCGCTTGTCCACGACAGTGCTCAAGGCCTGCGCTCATCGCTGATTCTTTGCCAAAATTACGGCTTAAACCGATAACAGAAATTGAGCTATTGATTGAAGTGAATGAACTCACCAACTCCAAGCTGCTGTCTTTGCTACCGTCATCGACATAAACGATTTCACTCTTGATGGGTAAGCTATCAAGCACCTTGGTAAGGCGAGAGTGGAACTCTTCCAACACCTCTTGTTCATCGTAAAAAGGCACAATGATAGACAGAGAAACCGCAGGGTTGATCTGCGATGTAGATATCTTGGGGCGGCTTATATGAAGTTCAGACATAATACGTTCTTCTATTTTTTAATCTGAATCCAATCTACCCTCCCATAAGTGAAAGTTATGTTATTGACATATTTTTCACGCTCACTCAGGATAATGTTACCGTCTATTTCTGTATGAGAATCAAAATGAAACGAGTTCTATTAGTCGAAGATAACCGTGAAATCGCAGGTGTCTTGTTTGATTATTTTGAGTGTATTGGCATGGAACTCGATTATGCGGACAACGGCGAACTCGGCCTGCAACTCGCGTTGGAAAACTCATTTGATATCATCATATTGGATCTGATGTTGCCAAGAATGGACGGCCTCACGGTTTGTAATAAACTGCGAGACCAAGGCAACGCGACACCTATTTTGATGTTGACTGCGTTAGATAGCCGCGATGATATGTTAAAAGGGTTTGAGCATGGTGCCGATGACTATCTAACTAAACCTTTTGATTTGGATATTTTGGAAGCCAGAATGAAAGCGCTTGTTCGTCGTTACCGAGGAAAAGTGGCTTCTTCTAAGCTTCAGTTTGATGAACTCACCATTGATCAAAAAACCCGTAAAGCCTACCGTAAAGACAAACTGCTCGCGCTTAACCCAACGACTTACACCATCCTTGAGATGCTGTGCCAAAAAGCACCTGAAGTAGTGACTCGTGAAGATATTTCCTACAAGCTATGGCAAGAAGACGAACCCAACAACGATGTGTTACGTAGCCATATCTATCAACTGCGTAATCAACTCGACAAGCCTTTTGACACCCCAATGCTGATTACCGTTCCTAAAGTTGGATTCCGTCTGGAGCCATCGAATTGATTTCAAATGTTCTGACAAGCACCAAAACCCTCACAGGGCGCCTAGCGCTTTTCTTTGGGTTGATGGCCGTGATTGTGTCTGCATTCGTCTATGTCGTTTTTGTTGCCGGGTTGTATATGTCAGAAGACCGGGTTGGAGAAAGACGCATCCTGATTGACCGAAACTATGCTGTCGAACTCTTTCAAGCTGGCGAGAGCGGCGCAATACGTATTGACGGTCTCACCATGGCGTACAATGACCTCTCATTTGTACCAAAAGAGTACACACCTTATATAGAAGGTAAGGATAACTTCCTTGGTGAAGTCGGCGACGAGCCGGAATCACGAATGATCTATGTGGGAGAATACTCTCATGAAGGTAAAACTTACCCGATCATCCTTATGTCTGAGATAGATCGCGTCGAATTTGATACCTATGAATTGGTATACGCCATCTCGTTCGTGTTGGTGCTGTTATCCATTTTGATATTTAGCTTTGGCACCTTACTCTCTCGCCTTTCCAAACGACTGATTGAGCCTTTCAATTCCCTATCTGAGCAACTCAACTCGAACAAACTCGACCTAGGTGAGGAGTTTGATGTCAGTGAAGGTGCAGCTGTTGAGTTTCGTCAGTTAACAGACCAACTCAATCAATACCGTAGAGAAATCAATTCCTTGATCAAACGTGAACAGGCATTTGCTCGTTATTCAAGTCATGAGTTAAGAACCCCACTAACGGTCGCTCGTGGTGCGAATAAATTGCTATTAAGAAGCGAAACAACGGAATTTCAATCTCGTCAGGTTGAGCGCATTGATGAAGCCATTATCCAGATGTCAGAAATGGTCGATGCCCTGCTCGGTTTAGTTCGTTATGAAAGAAACAGTGACGATGCACCGCTGCGCTTGTTTAGTCAGCAAGAGTTAGAAGCTATCGTTTCCAAGAATTCATTACAGGCGGATGAAAAGCTAGTCGAGATATCCCTACACATTCAATCAGAGCCGACCATTCAAGCCACCAGCGCGATCATGAATATGTTGGTCGGCAACTTATTGAGGAATGCCATTGCAGCGACCAATAGTGGCACTGTCACGGTTACCCTGTCCGAACAGAGTATTGTGATTGAAGACCAAGGTGAAGGCCTTCAGGAACAATACAATCCGAATGGTCATGGATTAGGTTTATTGATTGTCGACGACTTGTGCCAACGCTTCCATTGGGGCTTTGAGTTGGTCAATCGCAACTCTGGAGGGTGCACTGCCAGAATCGCCTTTCAGACAGATTCAACCTCATCTAAACAAACATCTACAAAAACATAAACTAGATCAGCACCAAATAAACTCTTAGAGCTGTACTCAATATCCGACGAAAACTTGATTTAGTTGGTTTACAGCACTTGCAGGCTACTAGATACTTGTTAGTCCTATTTGAACTAAAAATGCTGGCTTCTTAGTCAGCATTTTGTCTAAGCGCGATGAAACTAAATAATAGCCCTGTAACTCAACATCAATACAACGACCACACCTTTTTCTTAAAGCGTGACGATCAACTCCACTCTCACTTTTGCGGCAATAAAGCACGAAAGTTCATGAAGCTACTCGAAGACGAACACCCGAATACGACAACCTTAATCAGCTACGGTTCTGCGCAAGCTAACTCTCTATTCTCACTCGCTGCACTTGCAAAAATTAAAGGCTGGACGCTTGAGTTTTACGTTGACCACCTTCCTCAATGGCTACAAGAACGTCCAATCGGCAATTACCGTGGCGCTGTAGACTTGGGCGCTAAGGTTATTTCAGTCAAAGAGACTGGCTCTGAGCTTCATCCGCAGGAGTATATTGAGCAAATAAAGCAACCAGGTTCCGATTGTATTGTGTTACCTGAAGGTGGACGTTCTCAGCTTTCTGAATACGGCGTGAAGCAACTGGCGATGGAGATACTCAGTTGGACTCGCTTCGAAAACAAACACGAATTTGTGGTTGCACTGCCCGCTGGTACTGGTAGCACAGCGCTGTATCTTCATAAACATTTAAAACTGCACAACATCCCGGTTTTAACCTGTGCTTGTGTTGGTGGCAGCGACTATTTAACGCAGCAATTTAATGAGCTAGGTGAAACCAATCACCCGCAGATCTTACCGCTCAAAACCAAACACCACTTTGGTAAGTTGTATCAGCAGGATTATCAAACTTGGTTAGATCTACAAGAACAAACCGACATTGAGTTTGACCTGCTGTATGACCCATTAATGTGGCAATGTTTAGAACAATGGCAAGCAGATAACCCAACCAAAACCATCATCTATATCCATCAAGGCGGCATCTTAGGCAATGAATCGATGTTGCCACGCTATCAGCGTAAGTATCCAGAGATGAGCATTAGCAAAACCAACGCATCTTGGTAGTTGTTTTCCTTTATTCCCCAGTTTAGCTATTCAAGTTTTGGTAAGCTGAAAACATCACAAAACAACCATCGCACTCCCTCTCGATGGCTATTCATCAGCAATAGCCACCGGCTATCCCTGCCATACATTTCAAGTTAGAGACAGAAATATGGCGAGAATCATCGCGTTATCTATACTTTCGATTGGAACGTCAATTGTCATCGAAAGGAATAACGCATGCGAACACTCACCACGCTAGGCTTGTTTTCAGTTTTACTGCCCTTCTCTGCGATTTCAGGAGAAAACATCACTTACCAAGTCGATGGTATGGATTACGAAGGTTATTGGAGTGAGGCCAGTGACCAAGCGCCTTTGGTGCTGCTAATTCACGATTGGGATGGCTTAACTGATTACGAAAAGAAACGTTCTGAGATGCTCAACGAACTCGGTTACAACGTATTCGCCATCGACCTGTTTGGTAAAGGCATTCGTCCAACACAAGTAAAAGATAAAAAGCAACACACAGGCGAGTTGTATAAAGACAGAGAAAAAATGCGTGCACTACTTAATGCGGGAGCGATGGAAGCGAAAAGGCTTGGTGGTAACTTAGATAACAACGTGATGATGGGTTACTGTTTTGGTGGCGCAGCCGTTTTAGAAGCCGCTCGTGCGGGCATCCCATCGAAAGCTTATGTCACCTTCCATGGCGGTTTATCGACACCTAAAGGACAAGACTACTCTGAGACAAAAGCTCCGGTTGTCGTGTTCCATGGCACAGCAGATTCGATGATTACAATGGAAGATTTTGGCAGCCTTGCCGCTCAACTTGAAACAACCAAGGTTCCGCATGAAATGATCACCTACAGTGGTGCGCCACATGCCTTTACCGTATTCGGCTCAAACAACTATCAACAAGAAGCAGACCAAAAATCCTGGGATAGATTTACCCATGTGCTAGAAACCACCACCAGATAACTTTCGACACCCACCCAGAAAAAGTAACCCCATTCTAAAACTTAGAATGGGGTTACTTTCACCATCATTACATCATGTTGTTACAAATAACGATGAATACTCAAGTCATCTGTTTTGATATCACTTGAAGAACCACTGACTACACTTGCCAAGATCTTCCCTGAACCACACGCCATCGTCCAACCCAATGTTCCATGGCCCGTATTGGTAAATAAGTTCTTAATCGGAGTCTTGCCGATAATAGGCGTGCCATCTGGCGTCATTGGTCTTAGCCCAGTCCAGTATTCAGCCTTAGAAAAGTCACCCGCTTGTGGGAAAAGATCTTTGACAACCATATCAATCGTGGCTTTGCGTTTTTCTGGGATTAGGTAATCAAAACCAGCGAGCTCTGCCGTACCCGCAATACGAATTCGGTCATCAAAACGCGTCATCGCCACCTTGTAGGTTTCATCCATAACAGTAGAGGTTGGTGACTTATCTGCATTCACGATCGGTAGTGTTAGCGAATACCCTTTCACTGGATAAACAGGAATAGACAGGTCAACTTGCTTCAACAATTCTCGAGAATAGCTTCCTGAAGCAACCACGTAAGCATCCGCTTTGAACTCGCCTTGAGTCGTTATAATACTCTCAATGGTTTGATTCTGATGATTGAGCTTGACCACTTCGGTATCAAACACGAACTGAACACCGAGTTGCTTGGCTTTCTCAGTCAAGGTTAAACAGAATTGATGGCAATCACCAGTTTCATCATGTGGTAAATACAGGCCACCCACCAGCTTATCTTTCACGTCCGCTAAACCTGGTTCAATAGATAGGCATTGCTCAACGTCAAACAACGAGTGCTCTATCCCGCTCTCTTGTAGCAACTTCATGTCTTGCTGAATGAAATCCAATTGCTTCTCGCTTCGAAACACTTGTAGCGTCCCTTTCTGCCTACCTTCATAAGCCAATTGCTCACAGGTTCTTAGCTCAGTCAGACAATCTCGGCTGTAGTTTGCGACTCTCAACATCCGCGATTTGTTCTGTGCATATCTAGCTTCGTTGCAGTTGGCGAGCATCTTCGTCGCCCAAGAAACTAACTCAGGAGAAAGCGAAGGCTTTACTTTGAGAGGGGCATGTTCTTGGGTTAACCATTTCATCGCTTTCAAAGGGATACCAGGCGCAGCCCATGGTGAAGAATAGCCATAAGAAATTTGTCCTGCATTCGCAAAGCTGGTTTCTTTGCCACTGCTATCTTGACGATCAATAACCGTGACCGAGTGACCTTCTTTCGCCAGGTACCAAGCACTGGTCAATCCAATAACACCGCTGCCAATTACAATAACTTCCATTCTCTTCCCCTAATGCCCGACAAAGCCAAAACCAGCCGAACACAGCTGTCAGTCTAAAACTCATTTCATTAATGCTTTGTAACTTATTCCGCACATGTTGACTTAACAATAGAGAGAGCGTTGACAAAAAATCAATTTAACTTAAAAACGAATTCGGCAGTTTGGAACTGTGATACAAGAAGGCTTAAAAGACTTTAAAAACGAACTATCTTCTTAATTAGCTCACGCTCAACGCGTAATACGAGTAGTTAGCATCAAGCCAATGTAAAAAAGCGACTCACTTGAGTCGCTTTGGATTTATTTAGTATTAGTTCCTAATAAAAATCACTATACAGAATCGGTGTTGCCGGTGGGAATTCAATAGGCTGCCAACGATCATTGAATGTATATTTGGCATAGAGCATAAAATGGTTTGGTGTGTAAAATTCCGAGCGCTGTAAATCCAGTAATGCACCTAAATACCAACGCTTACTCACTCGTTTTTCAACAGCCGCTTGAAAAGATGAACCAAAACCCCCACCCGATTCAGACGTACCATTTGGGCTCAGATATGGTGCGTCTTCTTGCGTCCATGAATTGGAAATAGAGCCACTTAATAAATATGACCAAGTGTTGTCGTATCGACCGTAGTAATTGACGGGTAACGAAACCGACAGATAACTTTGCGGGCTGTAATAGCCGCCATGGCCAAGCGAGTACTCACCAAGGTTTTTATCATACCCAAGATAAATCAGGTTTGTTCCGATACTCAAACGCTCGTGATCGTTAGAGATCAACTTGTAATAAGCACCACCAAGAACACCAAGTCGATTGTTATCCTCGACATTTTCACCCGTTAGCGTGTGATATTGAAGGCTACTCCAAAACCCATAAGGCCCCCCTATATCCCAACTGGTATTAAACTTAACTCCCGTTCTTACAACTCCACCCCACTTAGTTCCTTCTATGTCGGGAGTACCGGAAGGAACTGACATTCCCGCGTAAGAGAGTGTACTGCTTGTTTCTGGACGACGAGAGGCAACTGCCGTCCAACCAAACTGCCCTAGATCACCATCAAAACTAACACCACCAACCCAAGTCGTGTGGTCAAAACCTACAGGTGTTGTACCAATATCAGCACTCCAGTTTTTAGCTTGCCAACCAACCCCCAAAGCCATACCCGATGCACTATCTTGGAAGGAAGTAACTTCTTGATTCGTTGATTTGTCATAATATTCGAGGTTACCTGAATCTATTGATACATAGTCGGCTCTAAGTAACAAATGACCATCCCACTCTTCAATTGGCAATCTAGCTTCAATCGGTACTTGATTCGATTGATTTTGACCATCACGAGCACTGTAATCCCAACCAATAAGTATGTGACCATCACTACGGTCATGTAATGTATCTAAATCCGACTTAACATTGCGTGTTAACCAATAATCATCACTATTATTGTACAACTCTCGCAACGTAGGAGTCGTCGTTTCTGCAGGGCTTTGTTGTTCTGCTTTGTCTATTCGGTCATTGTTCAATGCTTGATAAGCTCTCTCTTCAGCCAATAACCACTGTTCATTTTCCATCGCAATTGCCATACCGTCTCGGTATTCGAGCACACCCGCATCTGCCTTGCTATCGAGTAATGCATTGAGTTGATTTGCGTCATCTACGTGTCCTTGCTGATTAAATACACTCGCCGTGGTCATCAATTGTGATGCCGTTAACAAGTCAGCCTTTTGCTTTAAGATGGGATGATATTGGTTATAGACCGGAATCTCCCCGCTCAAGGCACTAACTCTCAACATTCCTATTTGAGCCTGGGTTTTGTAAGGTTCAGGTTCCGACAACGCCCTACTATAAAGCTCTAAAGATCGGTCTAAGCTTTCATTCTCTAGCATTAAGTCAGCTTCAGCCAAAATACGACGTGTTCTAAGTTCATCAAACTGTAAAAACTCTGACGCACTAAAGTCTTGCGCTTCAAAACTAGGAGTTAATTCGTCAAACCAAGCATCAAAATCTTCGAATTCATTCAAACTTACTATCAACCCACCATACGCAAGCTGCTCGTCAATAGAAATAAGTGAAGACGATTCGATACTCCGGTAAATTCTCTCAGCTTCTGGTACTTCACCAACATCTATCCAAGCACCTGCAATGCGAGACAAGGCTTGGACCTGACCTTGATACTGTATCTCTAAACCCTTCAAAAGATCCGAGACTGCTTTAGGTGATTCTTGGTAACGCGTGTCAAGACCTTGGAGCTTAGAGTCTAACTTTAACCGAGTAAGGGTTCTCTGCATTGAACTGGTTACTTGTTGCTCTGGAACACTTTCCAGTTCTGCTATAGCTCGATCAACTCTAAAGCTCTGTGCAAGATAAAGCGCATAAGCGAACTTCATTTCAGGATCAGAGCCCTCTTTTGCCCAATCCTCCATCAACTGATCCGCACGAGGCTGATCTCCCATAGAACGAACAACGCCAGCAATATCCAATCTAAGCCAAGGAGAACTAGGGTTTAATTGGATAAGCGCTTCGACTGACTCAACCATAGCTTTATCATCATTGTTAGCAATTGCATTTCTTAAGCGAATAAGAATGATCTCAGAATCGATACTGCTGATCTTATCTTCAACAACTTGCTGCTGAGTTGATGAGTAGCTATTTGCGACTTCTCGAGATCCATCCCAATCCCCTTGATTGATCTTAACGTCAAGTCGCCCTCGCAATGCGGACCCATTCAACTTTTCGAGAGTTAGTGCCTGTGAGTATGCTTTATCTGCAGAAGAATATTTTTCTTCCTCAAGGTAAAGAGCACCTAAAGCAACAAATGCATACGGTTGTGTGTTATCGAGTGCTATCGCCTTACGGTACAAGCGTTCCGCTTTACCCCTTTCGCCTTTTGCTAACTGGAGATCACCTTGATCTAAATATGCCCAATACTGAGAGGTTTCAACCAACGTTGCCCATTTGGACGAGGAGTCTGGGTTTTTATCCAATTGTTGCGCTTGCTTGAAATATTCTAGTGCTTTTTCTTGTTGTCCTTTTCGCAGATAAACCTTACCCATCCCCCCTAAAATTTCAGGATCCTTGGGGCGGGTCGTGAGTGCATAACGCAACTGAACTTCAGCTTGGTTTGTTTTACCTAGTTCGAGAAGCTTTAACCCTTTCAATTTTGCAAGATAAGTGGGGTCTTTGCGTAACTCCTGCTCTAGTTTCCAACGTTCCTTCGCCGTTTGATTCGCTTTTTGAATCTCTAAATCTGAAGGATAGTAACTCGCGAGGATTGCGTATTGCTCAGCCACTTGCTTTGAGATGGGCAATTGTTCTAAAGCTCTTAACCAAGAAGTAGCCGCACTCGTTCCAACAACGGGCGCCAACGCTAGTTGTCGATAAGTATCTAAAATCCAACGGTCACCCGGATTTTCTTTGCGTATATGATTGGCTAATGCAAGCTGGAATTGAGGAACTCCTGAGTATTCAACATTGAGACGTTCAAGTCCAATCTTCACTTTACTCCAGTTATCATCCAAATTGGCTTGCAGTTGCAGATACTCAAGCTCAAGCGCTGCTGAGGGCATGCCGTTGGGGAAAATAATTTGGTAAGCTTTAATGGCCTCTGTGTAGCGGCCAGATTTAGCCAATAACTTTGCTCGTTGATAATCGCTTCTTTTGTCACCTTGAATGGCCATTATCGAAGACAAAGAACGGGCTTGTGAGGAATTAGGAGCGATATCCTTTAAGCGCTGATAGCTTTGTTCTGCCAATTCCGGCTGCTTACGCTTCAAGAACATCATTGCTTGATAGTAAAGCCCAGACAAATTCGCTTTTTCGATAGCAAACAGCCTCTGTAGAGTACTTTCTACAATATCGTCCCGATCGATAGCATCAGCAAGCTTTAGTTGGTTGACTAGCCATTCCACAGAATCAACTCTAGCAAGTGAAGAAGAAAACTGAACAAGCTGCACTGGTTGATAAACAAGATCAAGCTGAGCCTTCGATAGAGGCGCTGAATTCACGCCTATCGCCTTAACCGTACCCACAGAAAAAAGACCACTCACCACAATAGCAATGGGTACTAGCCAATAAGAACCTACTCTTACTGACATTGCTTGCTCCATGCTGGTTGCAACTCTCCATGTTCGCCAAATCGAAAACGCTCGTTGTGCCAACCAAGACCAAACAAGCTCAAAACATTGTCATAATAATGGTCGTTTTTGCCAGTCACTAGTTCATTTTTAGCCCGAATAGCCTGTGCTTCAAGTAGTTCGGAATAGTCCATCGAAGCAAGTAATGGTAATGCGGCGGCTGAAAACCCTGCGCTTCCTTTTTGAGAATACTTTCCAGTTACTGTATCAACCTCGCGTGGTGGTGCTCCCAACCGTTTAACCGCTGAAGCAAATGGCTGCATTCGATTAACTAGTTGTTCTTTATGTTGATTCTTTTCATTGAGCATACCCGCCCACAAATAAGTGCGAATTGCGTTATAACTCCCAACAGAGCCCGTGACTTTATCTGCGGTAAATTGTTTTTCGTTTAAAGTTACCCAGTCAGGACTGAAACCTTTCGTCAATGTTTGATCAAGCATTAGAGCGCTTGATTGGTACATAGAATCCCACGAGTATTGCGGGTAAAGTTGCTTCATACGGCCAATCAACTGTAAAGGGACGTAGCTAGGGTTCAAACGGTAGCCATCATCACCGAGATCAAAACCCTTGGGTGCTGGAAGTAAAATAGTACCAACATCAGTAAGTTGAACTGACTCTTCCCTCAATATACGAGCTGCTAATAAATGCCCTAAAGATTGATAGTAATAGTTATCCCACAAGCGGCCCGCCTCACCCAACGCATAAGCAATCCACAAGTCAGAATCTGATGCAGGGTTTGCATCGAGTATGCCAAATTGACCATCGACTCTCTTTCCCCACAGCCAAGCGGGTAACCTTGCAGTCAAGTCGCCACCCGCTAAATTTGTTTGAGTCCAATTCAATACTTGCTCAAACGTTTCTTGATCATTAGCAACCAACGCAAAAAACAAAGCATAAGACTGACCTTCAGACGTGGTAATTAAGCGCTCATCACTACCATCAATTACTCGTCCACTATCAATATATCTCGATTTAAAACTGTTCCATTGAGGCCACTCACACGTAGCAGCCATAAGCTGAGGAGATAGCAATAGCGATATCAATAAGATTAGCTTTTTCATTGTTCATCCTCCTCAGTTTTCTCTAGACGCTTGGCTGCGACCTGACGCAATACTCTCCACAGCACTATAGTTACAATAACCATCATCAACGCGGCAAAGCAGGCAATAAGAATCGGGTGACTAGAAAAGTGATACCAAATTAACTGCCAAACAGGCAACTCACCAACATAGTAGTGAGCACCTACATTGTAACTTGCGACTTCATCGTTCCTGAGCGTAATCAGGGAGCCAAACATATGTTGCACTTTACCGGAATCACTTAAAGCACTATCTATTAACGCAAAATCAGATGGGTGCGATGCCATGATCGATACCAAACTACGATTGCTTGTAAATGGTGACTCCATTCCATAAATCGCTGCAAATGACCCATTAGCCTCAACTGAAACATAATCTGTGGCATCTTGTTTAGCATTCGAAGGGTTCATCCAGTTCATCCCAAGCTGTTGCTCATTTTTACTTGGCAATCGAATTTGACGCTGTCCGGCTTCAATTACAAGATTAAGTTGCTCTGGGTCATAGCCAGCCTCTTGAAGCTCGCTTGCAACGCCAATACTTAATATGTCTTTGTCTGCCAAAGATTCACGATCCCATTGATCGGTCACCATTACCTGAACACCCGGATAACCAGAGTCGCTACCTAATGAACCCATAACATTGAGAAAAGTTTGCAGTGCTTCTATCGGCGCATGCTTCGGTAGAATTACCGCAGTTTCCGACAAATCAGCCATCCGTGTATATGGGAAGCCAGATGTCGCAAATGCACGCATATTAGGCATCTCGATGTAGTGAGGGAAGCCACTAAAATCGATAGTTGAATCACCATCAACGACCGCATACTGCTTACTAGGTTGAGTAACTTGGCATTGTCCATCCGTCACCGAAGCAAAGCCAAATTCAAAGTCGATTTGGTTCTTACTACCTACTTTAAATGCAGGGATTCTTACTCGGTCGTCCGAACTCAAAAAACTATCATCAAGCAGCGGGACTCGAACACGGTTAGAATCACCACCTTGCCCTTCTGTCGTTAAGTTGAATGCTTGAATAAACTGATCATTAATACTCAACGTCAAACGAGATCCCGAATGATCGTCGGTTGGTGGAGAATAGCGATAGTTTAAGTCCATCGGTATACCACGACTCTGCCAAGTGAAGAGATCCGGTGGCAAACGCAAGCTAACACTGATCGGTGGAGGTGTACGCCCTTCAACTTGGAGTGCACTTTTTTGTTCCACGAGCTCAGATAGAGCCACAGGACGATCGGTACTCACCCAATTAGGCGAATCATAAGGCACTCGTGGCTTTATCTGTTTAACTTCATTAATCTTCGCGATTGGTCCAGTCAAGATTTGGTTGCCTAACGCCAAACCTTGCACTGCCGTATTCAGGTCATCACTGTCACGTCCAACGACTAAAAGAAGTTTCACGTAAGGATTAGTCGGATGAGTAATAACTTGTAAGTAAGGGCCATCGGTGTCGGGAAAGTCTCGTAAGAAATCGGGTTTGTTATCATTAGTGATAAACACCACTGCATTCCGGTCTGGCAAAGTATCCAAGCTCAAAGGAAATTGTGATCCACGCCAACTCGCTAATGCACCAAAATACGAACTGAGTACACCAGCAGCTTTGATATCATCAAGGTCGTATTGATCGCCAATAACCACAGGTAAATCTAATTGACTGAAATCACGGATATCAAAAAACGGTGCTGGTAATAAGCTCAAATCACTCTTGATCAAAGTTTTCTGAACAAACATTTCAATTCGACTACTTTGACTTATCTCCGCCCAAATACTCGAATCATTTGGATTTGCACAATCTGTTTTTGTATTGCCAATCAGCTCAAAGCGTATTTGATTATAATTGCTGAAATAACGTGTATCTAATGGCATAGACAAACTCAACTTTTGCCCTTGCTGCCCTTCAACAATAGAAGTCACACCCATCAGTTCATTGTTCAAGTACACTTTTACGTGTGAAACCAATGAGAGAAGTGCTGGGGATGGAGTGATATCAAAGTACAAAGTCGCCTTTGAAACGACTTCATCAAGTCGAGAACCGAACCCGACGTAGGCACTTGCCTCACTTCCTTGAATCGCAATCGAGCCTGTATAGCCAAGTTGACTAAATGGAATGACGCGTTTAACTACTGCGGCATTTTTATTATCTACCTGTAACGCCTCAGCAGACATTTCTGACTGATATTGTTTAATATTTTGTGCGGCAACGTTGCCCGACAAACACGCGATGGAGAGTGCAGCTAACGCTGTTATTGTTTTATTATTTAGCATGACTTGGGGTCCTGATTGGGACATAGCGTGGTCTTAGTGACCAAATAAATTCGAAACACTTTAAAAATATATCCACACTATCCCTTATAAATTTAGGGCTGTGCTTCAATAAACGTTTATAGCCGTTAAACCCTACCTGAAGTACGGCTCCCATACTCGATAGCGGCTTATCTGACTGATACCCTTGTTGCCATTTCGCCCATGTATCAGCCCGAGCGAATGTACATTGGACATATTGAATTTGTTGCTGGTGAGACAATTGCTCTAACTGAAGACCAAAGATACCTTTAGAAGCATAGGCAACGGTCATTGGGAAAACGAACTCTTGTCCACCACGTTTGAGTACGACTTCTAAACACTGGCCAAGCAAATGCTCACAGGTTTTGTCCTCAACACCATCAATCTCGACTCTAATCCCACCTAGAGAAAAGTCTTTCATTTCCGCTTGAATTAGGTGCCCGGTATTAAGCTTCACAGCAACCGGCATCGAGACTTCTACTCGGTGATCTTTACGAACTTGTTTTGCCTCAACCGCTACGGCAACCGCAGCACCCAAGATCAAGAGGTTATATAAAGTCCAAACAAGATTCACAATGACCGTACCGACCTCATCATTCGGCCCCCAACCTAAACGGTAGAAACCCACGCCAGCCCCTAGAATATTCAGTGCAACGAGGACGAGATAAGGCCTAGAGATTACCCAATCGTAGTGAGACTTTTCGACTAAGCCGCCTTTAGCCGTTACGTTAAAAGTACCTTTATGGGGAGCAAACAATGCAACAGTAGTTGGTCTTGCGATATACCAAGCTAGAACTGTCTCGTAGACCTCCCCCCAAAAAGAATAACGATGGTCGCCCTGCATTCGCGAGTTAGTCATGCTGGCATGCACCATATGTGGTAACACATAGAGAATAATAGCTAGCGCCGGAGCGTAAATCACATATGAATGCAGTATCAAAAAGGCCAGAGGTGCAATTAGAAACACTATCCTTGGGATACCGGACAAGAAATGCATCATCGCGTTTAGATAGCAGAGTCGTTGTGACAGCTTGAGCCCTTTTCCTTTAAGGGGATTATCTACACGGAATATCTGAGCCATACCTCGAGCCCAACGGATGCGTTGACCAACGTGTGCAGATAAGGTTTCAGTTGCCAAGCCCGCCG
The DNA here is from genome assembly GCF_021728015.1 of Vibrio sp. G-C-1. Classification (NCBI taxonomy): domain Bacteria; kingdom Pseudomonadati; phylum Pseudomonadota; class Gammaproteobacteria; order Vibrionales; family Vibrionaceae; genus Vibrio; species Vibrio sp. G-C-1. Next base: position 230,704 of record NZ_JAKKCR010000010.1, read on the forward strand.
AAATGGGCTGCTTTAAATACGCTGAGCGATAGCCAAGACGGTGCATTCTAAGAGAGGTGTGCGCATCTTCTGTCACCGTCTCAACCGCAATACCTCCAACCTCTTCTAACGGTTCACGCCTTAAAACAGCACAAGAACCACAGAAAAAAGTAGCGTCCCATAGGTCGTTGCCATCTTGAATCAAACCATAAAACAAGTTCCCTTCATTCGGCACATTTCGGAAGTTCGACAAGTTACGCTCAAATGGGTCAGGAGAAAAGAAATGGTGAGGTGTTTGTATCAACGCAAGCTTAGGGTCTTTAAGGAACATTCCCATCGTCAACTGAAAGAAAGCACGCGTCGGAATATGGTCACAATCGAAGATTGCGACATACTCACCACTAGTGCGCTCTAATGCATAATTGATGTTGCCAGCTTTGGCATGTTCATTAGTAGGACGACGGATATAGTTAACTCCAACACTCTTAGCAAAGTCTCGAAAGCTGTCACGCTTGCCATCATCAAGAATATGGATGTTTAATTTATCTTTTGGCCAGTCAACGCCAAGCGACGCATAAACGGTTGCTTTAACAACGTCCAGGTCTTCGTTATAAGTTGGAATCATCAAATCGATAGTTGGCCAACTTGAATGGTCTTTGGGCATAGAAACGGGCTTTCGACTTAAAGGCCAAATATTCTGAAAGTAGCCTAATAATAGTACGATCCAAGAATAAGTTTCAGCCAACAACAAAATGCCGCCAAGAATCAAAGCTATCGGGTCATCCCAATTTAGAGTGGACGAATAACGCCACCACAAGTAACGACACGAGGCCGTAACAGAAAGAATAATGAGCAACATGGTTGGGAAGCGCCCTGGCATACGGCGAACCATCATGGCCAAAGCCCAGAGCAACAATATAAATACAGTTTGAGCCTGATAACCGAAAGGGACGGTAAAACAGAGCAACGCGATAAAAACGACAAAGAAAAGCAGCGTGTAGTTTAAAAACATCGCTAATTTACTTTCTTTCATTCGCTCGCGAATTTCTGAGCCATTGGTTTGATCCGCTGTTTTCTCTAGCCAAACAACCAATTTAGATATTTGATCCAGCGGTATATAAAAGACTTTCTTAAGCCAAGCCGAGACTTGACTAAAAGCTTTAGTCACTTTCTTAGACACAAGAACACAAGGGGTCTGCTTAAAAAAAACAAGCCACAGCGTTTGAATCATAAACCTAACAGGATCAACTAATCTCGGAGCAGCAAAGTTGATATGAGGGTACAAATGTAAAGGCAGCTTCCATGTAGGTATACCCGCAATAACTGGTTTCAAAAAGACAAAACTCAAAGAAAACCAAACCGACAAAATAAACTCGCCAGCCCTTGTACCACTGCAATTCCAGAATTGCTCATAGGCAACCTTCTGGGATTTAAATTGGTCTATTATCCAACGCTGGAAAATCAAATTCAGGCTACGCATAAGTTAGCCCTGGGATTGCTTAGATGAAAAAGTTGAAACGCACCAAAAAGCGAGAGACTGAAAATCTTTAGCAGCCTGACTAATCGGGGAAAAATGCTGAACAGTAGTAAGGTTAGCAACACAGTCTAGTAAGGCAGTATCACGATGGATCAGTACTGGCACTAATATTCGACCATACTCTTTTTTCAAAACCAACATAAAATCACGCCCTACTTCAGTTTCTGGTTGATAGTGACTAATGAGAATTCGGAGTTTTCCCATAGCGACTAAGTCATGAAAGAGTGGATGATTTTGAATCCACGATTGAAGTGCGCTATAGCTAAGTGCATCGGCCGTAATTGTAAGAAATACCGCATCTATTGCATCAATAGCGTCGTTGGCCAATAGGTTGTTTAGATCAGAAAGCTGCGAATGGAACAATTGCCACTGTTCACCCTGCTCTTCGCTCGCATTTAACGTGGTTTCAACTAATGAGTTCAGGAACTGAGCTCTATTCTGTTCGAATTGATTCTGTTGTTTGGAGGACAACTGACCGAAGGGAATAAACACCGCGCCTTGTGGGCTCTGGTAACCAGCTTCAAATAAGGAAAAATTGTGCAACACTTTTCCTGCCCACCCTTCGTGCTCTTCATTAAGGAGGCCTAGATGGAGCCCCATTAAATTCTCAGGTGAAGCATCTATCGCCAGTACTTGCTTATTGATCTTCACTAAAGCCTGAGACAAATTCGCAGTAATAGTCGTAGAACCACAACCACCGCGCAAGCTAACAAAAACGAGACGTTTCATATCGCTTTCGCTTCTAAACCTGTCTGCTTTTTACCAGCCAAATGTTCGGTATCATTGACTCGCTTTGATTGAAATATTAACCACTTACTTTTCACTTGTGTATAAGACTCATTCTCTGTCATTTCAATATACTGATGTTCAGTTAAGTTATATGAAGCGTAGATCGAATTAATGTCTTTTGCTGGTTCAGCCACTCGATATTTCCAAAATAAAAGCACAAAAACACAGAGGTAAAGACGTTCCTGTCAATTCCTTAAGTCTGTATCCATTACGCTGATAACAATTTAACGCACGAGCCTATGCGCAGAATCTTAGTAGGATTTAAAAAATGAACCGTGGAACCTTGGTTCGCACTCGTTCCATTTAATAGATGGTCTCTTCTTAGGTATTAAGGAATGAGCAACTTAAAGCCAGGTTGTAACTGCTCACCAAATATCTATATTTAAAATCAATAACATGGAAACATTCATTTATAATGACTATGATATACGATGTGACACATAACTATTTGAAAAATTATAATATCTCTATTTTAACTTTCGATCAAACTTGATTAAAATATCTACGTCATTTTATTGTCATAAATTAGTTGCGTAGCTTTAAAGTATAAGTCCCTTCGTTATATGCTACTTACCAACTAATAAATAAGCCACTGAACTTAAGGAACTTTATGCACTCGATTCATGGATTACCAGTGACCACCAGTGAAAGAGAGTATGAATCTGTATACGTCAATTTGTTTACTCATAAGCGACTAGCAATTGATTCCTTATTCAACTTACTAATAAATCAAGACAACACATCACTTACAATCTTCACAGACAAAGAAACATTCTTAACTGGAATCACCGACGAAGTTGTTTCAAAGATCAATAACTTAGCAAATACATCACTAGATCAAATGTATTTTGTTAATACTCATCAGTCAAAAAAAACAATTAACCCTATTTTGCTATCCAGAGATATTCATAAGATAAATATAAAGACGGGTTCTACTTATGTTTTATTTATTCATGACTCCTTACTCGCTCATTCTAATAACAATGAAATTAATGAGTTTCTACGAAACATCGAAAAGTTGTCTATTAACAAAAGCTTAGCGATCAGTTTGTGTATTTATGGGAACCTTGCAACATCTATATTAAAACCTAAACTACTCACGAATAACCGACATATATCTGGGTTAGCGACGATGACACCAATAGACGAGTCGACTTATAATTACCTCGTTGATTTTTGGTCGAACAAACATGGGGTTAAGTCCGATAGCGAATATATCCTAACGAGCTCAAACAGCCATCAATTGGAAGCTACTTTGAATCAGAGCCTAAACTCAGCAGGCACTACTGAAGACAGAGCAGACAGCGAACGGATTTATGCAAGTAAAGAAGTTTTAGGTGAGGGAGTTAAGGCGCCCAAAAGCGTGCATTTAGCCAATGACAATCAGACACTATTGAGCATGATCGATAGTCCAAGAGCATCAACCGTGATCTTTAGTTGTGGCGATCAAAGTGAAGTTAGGCAGCTAGCTATTGACTGTTACAGGTTGCGAGCCAAAGCAGGTAATCAGTTAAAAATAGTTATTCGTGAGACCAGCCAGTGTCTGCGATATACGGATGAAAAGTTTCTACTGCGAGCGGGAGTCAATTTGATCTGTCCAGTTCAAGTTCCTCACATGCGCTTTATGACTCAGGTCGAGGCCATACAAGGCCAAGTATCGACTCGCTCCTTGCCTAAAAATGTTGAATCACTGCTCAAATATGATCTGAAGTTCGGGAACAAAGGCTATTTACTCAACAAAGAGTTTACCAATTATTGTAGCGATGTTATTGCAATATCATCACGCTCAAGCATTCGATTTGCACTGATAAAGCTTAATCTATTACCCGGAATGACCCCTGAGGAATGCTTGCGACTTTGCCATATTCGTCGAGACGGTGATATTGTCACCGCCTGTAATAATGCCTTATATGTTCTTTTTAGTGCTATCCGTCATAACGATATCAATGTTGCGCTGAATAACATCTTCGAGTTTCCTATTCGCGATCTGTTCCATACGGTTCAAACCTATGACACTCAACATGATATCGAAGCCGAACTGCAGAACATCATAGAAGATCAAACTGCAATCTCTCCTGAAGTGTCGAAACTAACGACAGAACAGAAAATATTTTCAGATATTTCTCAACCCATTGCTGACATAACTCCCCTATTCGCCATAAAAACAGTCATCGCCTCTAAGGGAAACATATGAACATAAACGATTTCCTACTTACGGCAAGTATCAGTATCTCTGTCGGGGTGCTACTAGGGTACTTCCTGCGCGATGCTATTGAGCTTGGTAAACGCTTTTATCAACGTCATCTCACTCGTTCACGATATTTCGAACAAGATGTGATTATCACTAAAAATAAGAAGCTTAAATAATGAAACCTCATGTTAAGGATTCCATTTTTGCAAACCTAAGTTTAGGTTGGTGGAATGTCTATTTTATCGCCAAACTAGCCCTTTTAGTTCAAGGGACAATTGACTACCACCCAGTTGAAAACTTTGCTTTATTACTGTTTATACTGCTCCCAGTGACAGTGAAACCAATCAACGCATTTCGCCACTTAATAGCCATAGTGATAGCGGCTTGGCTATTACATTATGACTCTTACCTCCCTCCACTAGATAGGCTTTGGGCACAAGCAGGACAATTGGTACAGTTTGAGATCGGATACCTTATTGAGCTTATGGGAAGATTTGTTTCACTCGAAGCTCTCGTTGGCCTGTTCACTCTATGCGCGGGTTATTTCATTCTAAGTAAGTTTTTGCGAGTCTCAGTCTTTGTAGTAGTAGCCATGCTTTATGTCAGCTTGCCGGGCAATACCGACTCTTCGGCTCAAGTTGTGGTTAGTTCAGATTTACCACAATCGAACGATTCTGTGGTGCAACGTCCAGATCAACCGCAAATTGCTGAAATAAACGATCAGTCCCTCAACAAATTGACAGCCGACTTTTTCGAACAGGAAGCATCTCGCTCTGTCTCGTTTAGCCCGGACAGCAAAACAGATGCACCCTTTGACTTATTGTTATTAAGTATTTGTTCAGTAGCGTGGGACGATATAGAGATTGCTGGTTTAGCAAATCATCCGTTGTTTAAAGAATTTGACATCATGTTTGATAACTTCAGTGCAGGCACGTCATACAGCGGCCCTGCTGTTATTCGATTATTAAGAGCGAACTGCGGACAGCAAGAACACAGCCAACTGTTTGCATCAGCTCCATCAAACCGATGCTATCTGTTTGATAACCTGAAAAATCTTGGCTTTGAAGAAAACCTGTTAATGAACCATAACGGTGTATTCGACAGCTTCCTTGAGTTGATAAAAAAAGATGGATACTTACAAACAGAGCTCATGTCTCAAGATGAGTTTGAACCTTACCAAAAGTCATTTGATGGCTCATCGATATTCAGAGACAAGCAAGTCCTAAATAACTGGCTCCAACAGAGGCTTAACAGCAGCGATGAAAAAGTAGTCGCACTATATAATTCAATCTCATTGCATGATGGCAATAGAATCATCAATTCAAAATCCAGTACTTCAATGATCAGTTATAAAAAACGTTTAAAGAACCTACTTGATGACCTTTACGGTTTTTTCAAACAACTTGAAGCATCAAAGCGCAATATCGTTGTTGCCCTCGTACCAGAACACGGAGCAGGTATGCGTGGTGACAGAATGCAAATACAAGGTATGAGGGAAATACCCGCCCCTGCCATTGTACATACCCCGGTTGGTATTAAAATTTTTGGAGAAAATATTAAGCGTAATGGTGAAACCGAGCATGTTAAAGCACCTTCAAGCTATCTAGCGCTTTCGCAATTGGTTGCTAATATTTTGGAAGAAGATATCTATAGTCGTCACCAGTTCACTCCAGCTAAATTAGCTGAAAACCTGCCGGAAACGCCTCTAGTGGCACAGAACTCGGGCTCGACAGTGATAGAGGTAGAAGGAAAGTACTACATTACTCTCGATGGCTCTAGTTGGATTGAATACCCAAGTAAATAATAGCTAGCCAATGCTTTGACTTTTATACAAAAGCCAGCGGGATTGAACTGACCCCCAATAGTTGGACACCAATTATTGGGGGTCTTTTTATGTCCAAATATAGCCGAGAGCTAAAATGTATCATTGCTAAGCAATACTTAGATGGCACGTCATCTCTCTACTTAGCAAA